>DASSHL010000338.1:0-8154 GCA_035692845.1 Gemmatimonadales bacterium | reverse complement strand
ATCCAGCTGCGCCTCGCCGTGGAAACGGACGGCGCGGTGAGCAGCTACGTTGTTCAGCCGCTGCAGATCCACCATGTCGGCACCGGCGACGTCCAGATCAGCGTCAGCTGGACCGGCGCGAGCGACGTGGATTTGAGGGTGACCGATCCAGCCGGCGAACTCGTCTACTTCGACAACCCGTCATCCGAGAGCGGCGGCACGCTCGACCTGGACTCGAATGCCAGCTGCACCATCGACGGCGTGAACAGCGAGAACATCGTCTGGCCCGCCGGCCACGCGCCGCATGGCGATTACCAGGTGACGCTGGTGTATCACGACGACTGCGGTGTGGCACGGAGCGACTACGTCGTGACCGTGGCGAGGGCCGACCACGAGTCGGAGATGATCACCGGCTCATTCGTGGGCGTGTTCGGCGATAATCCAGATGTGGACGTGGGGACGTTTACGTACTGAGGTCGAGGGGTCGAGCGGCCGAGGAGTCGAGGAATCGAGAAACGCACTCGACCATCTTGGCGCCTCGACCCCTCGACTCCTACTCAGGCACCGAATCCCGCTTCACTGAATCCTGCCGCAGGGTATCCACCCGAAGCGAATCCGCTTTCAAAGAATCCGGCCGCATCAGTGGCACGGCTGGCTTGGGAGCCGCGAAGACGCCCCGTGTGCTCCCGGAAACACCCGTCACATTCCGGATGCTGTCGACCAGCACCAGGTACTGTCCCGCCGTGTCCATCGGAGCCGCGAGCACCAGGATGAGGCGATCAGAAAGCGTCGGCCGTCCGCTGGTGCTGTCACGCGGTGGCGTGACGCCGGGTGCGTTAGCTGGCGGCGCCGCCGCGGGTGGCAGGGAATCGCGCCGCACAGCTTGGCGGAGGCTATCGTAAACGCGCTGGGTCGCAAGCGACGCGACCCGCACCGCCACCGAGTCAGGAAGATGACGGACAGTGACAAGCCCGGTGTCGATCCGCTGACTGGGGCTGAGCGGCTGGCTGAACTGCAGCTCAACCGTCACACTGTCCCGGGGCGTGGCCTGCTGCAGGCGCGGTGGATTGGTATCGTGAGGAAAGGTCCAGAGCGTGAGCGCTGGCCCGTTCCCGGTCGCCGCCACCGAGTCATAGGCCTCGCGCGGTTCGCGTCGTCCGTTGCTGTTCTGGTCGACGGAGCCGAAGACCACATACGACCCGGCCGGAAGGGGCGCGCCGATGAAATTGCCCGCCGAGTCGGCACCGATCCGGTAGGGCAGGCTGTCCGGCTGCAGCACCGCTTCCACGAGGGCGCGTGGGACCGGCTGGCCGGTGGTCCAGTCGATCACCTTGCCGCGCAGCGTGTCGGCGGGCAGCGGTCCGCCGGTCGTAAAGGTGACGACCGACCGCGCCGACGTCGCCCGGTTGTTTCGCAGGTCCATCACACCGGGGAGCAGTTCGATACGGTAGGTGCGGTTCGGCTGCCAGCCCTCGCCGGGCCGGACCGCGATGCGCGAGCGCTTCCAGCTGACATCGGCCGCGCGAGTGGTCGGGGAGAGCAGGATGAGCCGCTGGAGATCTCCGGTGCCGTTCGCGTTGCCGGGTGAGGAGCCTTCCGACACTACTTCATCAAAACGGAATTCGACCTCGCCATCGAAGCCAGGCAGCGTCACGAGTGATTCGGGAAAGGTCCCGATGAGCCGGGGCGGTGCCGTATCCGGAGGCCCGCCCGGTGGCGCCTCGATCTTTGCACATGCCGCCAGGATTGCCATGGGGGCAAGGGCCAGGGCATAGCGCGTAAGACGTCGGACGTCGGACGTCGGACGCATTCGTGTCCCGTGTCCCGCGTCGCGCGTCCGTTTCACCCGCACCCCAGCAATTCCCGCTTGGCCCGCAGCGTCTCGGCCTGCTCCCGCCAGGAGGCGAGCTTCTGTCGTTCATTCTCCACCACCTGCGCGGGCGCGCGGCTCACGAACTGCTCATTGGCCAGCTTCCGCTCCTGCTGCGCCAGCAGGGCATCAAGCCGGGCCACTTCGTCGCCCAGCCGTTTGCACTCGCGACCCAGGTCGATGGCACCGCCCAACGGCACGAACACCGCCGAGCCATCGTCCAGGACCGCGTGGCCGCCCGGCTCATTGCTGGCTTCCGCGAACGTCAGCGCCGCCGCCTTGGCCAATCGCATGATGGTGCTGCGCTCGGCGTCCAAGGCGCGCTCTGCGCGTGGCGAAGACGGCGCCACATGGATGGGAACAGTGGCACCGGGTTGCACCCCATACTCCGCCCGGATCTGCCGCACCGCTGTAACGAGCTGCTGCACCAGCCCGAACTCGCGCTGAGCATTCGCGTTCATGGCGCGATCGTCGCCCGCCGGCCAGCGCGCGATCACGATCGTATCGCTCTCGCGGCGGCCTGGCAGCCGAGTCCAGAGCGCCTCCGTAATGAAGGGCATGATGGGATGCAGCAGGCGAAGCGCCACGTCGAAGGTGCGGGTCACGACGGCGCGTGCAACGTCGCCACCGGGCTGGTCGCCGTACAGGCGCGGCTTGACCTGCTCGATGTACCAATCGGCCAGGTCGGACCAGATGAAGTGGTAGATCGCATTTGCCGCTTCATTGAGCCGGAATTTCTCATACGCCGCCGTCGCCTCGCGCACCGTGGCGTCGCACCGGGCAATGATCCAGCGATCGGCAAGCGTGAATTCATGGGCACGCACCGTGTCCGGGTGCTCGCCGGCGATGGGACGCACTGGCCCGTCGAGATTGCTGAGGATGAAGCGGCCGGCATTCCACAGCTTGTTGGCGAAGTTGCGGCCGGGCGCAAACGATGTCTCGAGGTCAGCCGGGTCGAGGATGAGGTCGGTCCCGACAGCCATGCCCGATAACGTGACGTAGCGCAGGGCGTCAGCGCCGTAGCGGGCAATCACGTCGAGCGGATCGATGCCGTTGCCCAGTGACTTGGACATCTTCCGGTGCTGGGTGTCCCGCACCGTCCCGTGGAGGTACACCGTGCTGAACGGAATCTGGCCCATGAATTCGCAGCCGGCCATCACCATCCGCGAGACCCAGAAGAAAATGATCTCGGGCGCGGTGACGAGCGTGTTGCCGGGATAGTAACGCGCCAGGTCGGGGGTCTGGTCAGGCCAGCCGAGCGAGGAGAACGGCACCAGCCAGGAAGAGAACCAGGTGTCGAGAACATCTTCGTCCTGCCGCACATTCCCGCCGCACGCAGGACAACGGGTCACATCGGTGCGACTGGCGGCCACGTGGCCGCATTCTTCATGCTCGCAGTACCACACGGGAATCCGGTGGCCCCACCAGAGCTGTCGCGAGATGCACCAGTCCCGGATGTTCTCCATCCACTGGGCGTAGTCGTCACCTCGGCGCTCGGGAATGAACGTGAGCCGCCCATCACGGTAGGCCTGGAGCGCGGGAGCGGCCAGCGGCGCCATCCGCACAAACCACTGGTCGGAGAGGCGAGGTTCCACCACCGTGTCGCAGCGGTAGCAGCGCCCCACCGCATGCTGGTGGTCCTCGACCTTCTCGAGCAGGCCAAGCTGCTCGAACTCCGCCACCACCTGGCGGCGCGCCTCGAAACGGTCGAGCCCGCGGTAGCGCTCCGGCACCTCGTCATTCATGTGCGCGTCGGGCGTCATCACGTCGATCGTGGCGAGGCCGGTCCGCTTGCCGATCTCGAAGTCAGTCGGGTCATGCGCCGGAGTCACCTTCACGGCGCCGGTGCCGAAGGCAGGATCCACGGCATCGTCAGCGACGATCGGGATCCGGCGACCGGTTATCGGCAGGATGACCTCGGTTCCGACCAGATCGCGATACCGCGCGTCATCCGGATGCACGGCGACGCCGGTATCGCCTAGCATGGTCTCGGGACGGGTGGTTGCCACTACGAGGTGGCCGCCCTCCGCGAGCGGATAGCGGAGGTGCCAGAGCTTGCCGGGCACCTCGTGTTTCTCGGCTTCTTCGTTGGAGAGCGCGGTGAGGCACCGGGGGCACCAGTTGATGATGTAGTGGCCCCGGTAGATCAGTCCCTTTTCGTACAGCCGGACGAATGCCTCGCGCACCGCGCGCGAGAGACCCTCATCAAGCGTGAAGTACGTTCGGGACCAGTCGCAACTGGCCCCCAGGGCGCGCAGCTGGTCCAGGATTGTGGCGCCCGTTTGTCGCACATAGTCCCACACCTGCGCAACGAAAGCTTCGCGGCCGAGATCGAACCGGGAGAGGTCTTCCGCTGCCAGCAGGCGCTCGACCACGTTCTGGGTGGCGATGCCGGCGTGGTCGGTGCCGGGAAGCCAGAGCGTCTGGCGTCCGCGCATTCGCTCGAACCGGACCAGCGCGTCCTGGACCGTATTGTTGAGGCCGTGACCCATGTGCAGCTGCGCCGTCACGTTGGGGGGCGGCATCATCACCACATAGGGCGTTCCCTGCGGCCGCGCTTCGGGCTTGAAGAGCCCGAGCCCGACCCAGCGTGCGTAGAGTGCAGCCTCGATGTCCTGCGGCTCGTACTGCGGTGCGAGCGGCGCGCTCATGCGGTCTGGTTGGCAGGCAGCGGCTGGTGCTGGCGCGGGCGATCATCCTCGCCCCGCACCAGGATACTGTTGATGATCGTTTCGATCCCGGCAATGTGCCGCACGGTCCGGGCGGCGAGCGTGCGTTCGGTACGGGAGCTCACCCAGCCCCGCAACTCGACCGAGTGGCGGCCGACCGGCCGCACCTCGAGCGCCAGCCCGGCCAGCGTCGGCTGGTTGGCCAGCGCCTCTCGGGCGGCGGCAGCGGTGGCCGAGCCGGATTTGGGCAGGGGGGACGCAGGCAAGCGCAGTCGCCGGGCGGCGCGCCCGAGGCGCTCGGAGTTCACCCCGCCGGCCCAGGCGCCCAGGACGGTGCCAAGCAGGAGACCGGTCACGAGCCCGAGGGCTCCCCAGCCTGCGATCTCTCCAGCGGACATGGACTCACTGCGGCGCACCGTTCACCCTCGTGCAAAATGTTTTCGGCCAGCGTTAAGTTTAACATGCTCGACGCGGTCCTGAGACACCGTCTGCCTGAATCCATTTCATTGCCGGGACACCCTGATGGCTGATGAGCGGCTGGAAGTGCCTTTGTCGGATCTCATGCGCTGGCTGATCGTCTTCGGCCTGGTGGTGGTCGGCATCGTGCTCTACATGACCATGGCTTCCGGGACCGAGCCGGCGGTCCGTCCGGTGGGACAGGAGCTGGCACCATGAGCGGCATCCGTGTGGTGCTGCCGGATGGCAGCGAGCGCGAATTGCCCGCAGGGGCATCAGGACGGGACCTTGCCGCGAGCATCGGACCCGGGCTCGCCAAGGCGGCGCTGGGCGTGCGGGTGAACGGACAAGTGCGCGACCTGGACCGATCGCTGGAGGACGGCGCCACAGTGGCCATCCTGACCGACAAGGATCCCGACGCACTGGGCCTGCTGCGCCATTCGGCAGCACATGTGCTCGCCACGGCGGTCCGGGAAATCTTTCCCGGCGCCGGCATCGGCTTCGGCCCGGCGATCGACGACGGGTTCTACTACGACTTTGACGTTCCGCGTCCGTTCACGCCGGAAGACCTGGAGCGGATCGAGGCGCGCATGGCGGAGGTCGTCAAGTCGGACTTTCCCTTTGTCCGCGAAGTGGTGGACCGGAGCGAAGCCAACCGCCGCTTCTCCGATGATCCGCTCAAGCTGGAACGCATCAGTGAGCTGGGCGACGACGAAACCATCAGCGTCTACTCCGACGGGCCGTTCACTGATCTCTGCCGTGGACCCCACATTCCGTCCACCGGCCGGCTGAAGCATTTCAAGCTGCTGCACGGCGCCGGCGCCTACTGGCGGGGCGATGAGCATCGCCAGATGCTTCAGCGCATCTACGGCACCGCATGGTTCAGCCAGGAAGATCTCGATGCCTACCTTCACCGGCTGGAGGAGGCACGCAAGCGGGACCACCGCGTCATTGGCAAGCAACTCGACCTTTTCTCCATCAGCGACATCGTGGGTCCCGGGCTGGTGCTCTGGCATCCCAAGGGCGCCATGGTAAAGTGGCTGCTGTCGCGGGCGGTGGAGGATGACAACGTCTCGGCCGGCTACGACCTGGTCTACACCCCCAACATCACCCGTGAAGAGCTCTTCTTCATGTCGGGGCACCTGCCGCTCTACGCCGAGAACCAGTTCCCGCCCATGGCCGGCGGGGCGGGCGAGTCGGAAGACGTGCATTACCGCGTCAAGCCGATGAACTGCCCCATGCACTGTCTCATCTACAAGAGCCAGCAGCGGAGCTACCGGGACCTGCCGGTCCGCTTGAGCGAAGTGGCCAACGTGTACCGCAACGAGCGCAGCGGGACGCTGCATGGCCTGCTGCGGGTGCGGGGCCTTTCCATGGATGATGCCCACATCTTCTGCCGCCTCGACCAGGCGGAGGATGAGATCTTCCTCTGCCTCGACCAGGTGGACCGGCTGGTGCGGGAGACCTTCGGCTTCGAGCTGGACTTCGAGATCTCCACCCGCCCGCTGGAACGGCTCGGCGGCGACGAGATCTGGGACCAGGCCGAAGCCATCCTCCAGCGTGCGCTGGAGCGGAAGGCCATTCCGTTCCGCATCGACGCGGGCGGTGGCGCATTCTACGGCCCCAAGATCGACATCAAGTTCAAGGACGCCATCGGGCGCTTCTGGCAGGGCCCAACGATCCAGCTCGACTTCAACTTGCCGGAGCGTTTCGAGCTGGAGTACACTGGCGCTGACAACCGGCCCCACCGGCCAGTGATGATACACCGCGCCATCTATGGTACGCTTGAGCGGTTCACCGGAAACCTGATCGAGCATTTTGCCGGTGCGTTCCCAGTGTGGCTCGCTCCAGAACAGGTGCGGCTCATCCCCATCGGAGACTCGGAGGCGGAGCTGGCACACGGCATCCTGGCGCGGCTCAAGGCGGCCGGCATCCGCGCGCACGTGGATGACCGCCACGAGACGCTCAATTACCGGATCCGCGAGGGCGAAGTCCAGAAGGTGCCTTACATGGCGGTCATCGGGCAGCGCGAGGCCGAGGCGGGCACGGTGGCGTTGCGCGTGCGCGGGAGCGGCAAGAAGCAGGAGGTGATTCCGGTCGACGACCTGATCGCGCGAGTGCTGGAACGGAGCCGCACCCGCGCGCTCGCACCCTGACGGTCATCCGGCTACTTTCCGGGCCATGTCAGACCACACCACAGCAGTCATCGTTTCAGCCGTTCGGACGCCGATCGGCCGGTATCTTGGCGGGCTTTCCAGCCTCACCGCTCCTCAGCTTGGTGCGACGGTCATCCGGGAAGTCATCACACGGGCTGGCCTCGACCCCTCGACCATTGATGAAGTCATCATGGGCCAGGTGGTGCAGGGGGGTAGCGGTCAGGCGCCGGCCCGGCAGTCCATGATCCACGCCGGAGTGCCCGGCAGCGTGCCGGCCCTCACGATCAATAAAGTCTGCGGCTCCGGTCTCAAGGCGGTCATGCTGGCCGCGCAGGCGATCAAGGCCGGGGACGCCGGGTGCATCATCGCGGGCGGCCAGGAATCGATGTCGTCCGCGCCGCACTATGTCTACGGCTATCGCACGGGCATCAAGGCCGGAAACCAGACCATGGTGGACGGCATGATTCACGACGGGCTCTGGGACTCGTTCGGCAATGTTCACATGGGCGAGTACGCCGAGTACACCGCCGAGAAGGCGGGCATCAGCCGCGAGGAGCAGGATCAGTTCGCGCTCGAAAGTCACCAGAAGGCAGTGGCGGCGCAGGAGGCTGGCCGCTTCAAGGGCGAGATCATCCCGGTGGTCATTCCCGGCAGGAAGGGCGACACAATCGTGGACACCGACGAAGGCCCGCGCAAGGACACGTCGCTCGAAGCGCTGGCCCGGCTCAAGCCGGCGTTCCGCAAGGTGGGTTCGGTCACCGCCGGGAACGCTCCGGGGCTGAACGACGGCGCCAGTGCCGTTGTCGTCACGTCGCTGGCGTTTGCCAAGGCACATGGGCTCACGCCTCGCGCCCGCATCACGGCGTACGCCTCGGGTGGTGGGGAGCCAAAGGACCTGTTCTTCGCTCCGATCGTGGCGGTGCGCAACCTGATGAAGAAGGCTGGCAGCAGCATCGGCGACTATGACCTCATCGAGGCCAATGAGGCGTTCGCCGTGCAGGCCCTGGCGGATGGACGCGAGCTG
>DASSHL010000337.1:0-9299 GCA_035692845.1 Gemmatimonadales bacterium | reverse complement strand
GGCGCACCGGCTCTTCCGCCGCCTCGACGCGCGGCGCGAGCTGGTGGACATCAGCGGCAAGGTCACACGGCTCGAAGGGACCTATCTGGCCGTGGTGCGCGACTGGGGCCAGTCCATTGAATCAGCCGACAGCTACACGTTCGGCCATTGCGAGCGGGTCGCGGACCTCGGCGCCCGCCTCGGCACCGCCCTCCACATGGATGACGACGCGCTGACTGCGCTCCGCCTTGGCGCCTATCTCCACGACCTGGGCAAGGTGCGTGTCCCGCACGAGATCCTGAACAAGCCTGGCCGGCTTACCGACGAAGAGTTCGACGTGATCCGCCGCCATCCCGAGTGGGGGATCGAGCTGCTCGCCACGGTGGATTTCCCCTGGGACATCAAGCCCATCATCCGCTGGCACCACGAGAAGTACGACGGCAGCGGCTATCCCGACCGGCTGGTGGGAGACGAGATCCCGCTGGCCGCGCAGGTCATCTGCATCGTCGACGTCTATGATGCCCTTACCACAACCCGCAGTTACCGGCCGGCCATGGGCAGCGCCGAGGCGCTCGCGCGCATGGAGGAAACCCGGCACTGGTGGCGGCCGGACGTGTTCGAGACGTTCTGCCGGCAGATGAGGCTGCCCGGGGACTGAGCGCGCTTCCCCTTGATGCTGGTTGCACCTCGACTAGCTTCGGGCATCCCCCACACTGAAGGTCGCATGGCCCCGGAAGACTTGAGCGACGAGCTCCAGAAGATGCGTGCTGCGCTGCAAGCCATCGAGCAGCGGCTGCAGGCCAAGTCGGTCCCCATCTCAGGCGTGCAGGATCTCAAGTCGGGCGTGGACGAGCTGCGCCTCCGGCTCTGGGCCATCCTCTCCGCCTCCAACAATCCCGATCCCTCCAGCACGCTGGAGCGGTTCCGCCTGCGACGCGCCACCGAGATTCTCGACTCGATTCACGCCGACATCGTCTCGGGCAAGCTGCGCACCTCCCACAAGGAAGTGGGTATGCTGGTGGAGCGCGCCGAGCGGATCATCGCAGCGCTCGGGCCCTCAGCCCGGCCGGGATGAGCTCCATCCGGGCGCGGGCCGCGTTCCTGATGCTGCTCGGCGTAGCGGCGTGCGCGCCGGGCGAGCGGCCGGCATCACGCATGGTCGTCGTGGCAGCGGTCGGGGAGCCGCCTGCGGTGCTGCCGCCGCTTACCTACGAATCGGTGGGCCGGGATGTCGGCGACCTGGTGTGGGAACGGCTCGCGAATCTCGCGCCGGGCGGAGCCAGTATCGATACGGCGGCCTACAGGCCTGGGCTCGCCGAGCGCTGGGAACGGGTCGACTCCCTAGCCTGGCGATTCCATCTCCGTCCCGGCGCCCTGTGGCAGGATGGCGTGCCCGTCACGGCGAACGACGTGGTCTTCTCATTCAGCGCCTACGCTGACAGCAGCATCGATGCGATCGGCCGCATGGCGGTGGCACCACTTCAGGTCAGCGCCCCGGATTCCGCCACAGTACTGATTCGCTTTCCCCATCCCTCGCCGGAGCAGTTGTACGACGCCACCTATCACGTGCGGGTCATCCCCGAGCACGTCTGGGCTGGTATCCCGCGCGGAGGATGGGAAGCAGATACCGCGGTGGCGCACCTGGTCGGCAGCGGGCCGTTCCGGGTGCTGTCCTGGCGGCGAGGGGAAGCGTTGATGCTGGTCGAGGGGTCAAGAGGTCGAGGGGTCAAGCGCTCAGCGCCCAGCGCTCAGCGCATTGACACCGTCCTCTTCCGCTTTGCCCAGGATCCTGACGCGGCGCTCAACCTGCTGCTCTCCCACGAGGCCGATCTCCTCGAAGTCCTGATGACGCCCGACCGGATCGCGCGGGTGGAGGCGGACAGCGCATTCCGGGTGGAACGCTACCCGTCGGCGGTCTACGGCTACATCGCGTTCAACCTGGCAGGGAAGAATCCAGCGCTCCGAAGCCGGGACGTGCGACGGAGCCTTGCGACCGCGGTGAACCGGGATGCCATTGCGCGGAACGCCTTCGGCCCCGACGCACATGCGCCGGCTGGACCGATGTCCGCCCTGGCGTGGGTGGGCGAGCGGGGAATCCGCACCATCGGCTTCGATACGACGGCCCCGCGTCCCGCGTCCCGCGTCGCGCGTCCGTCGTTCGACATCCTCGTCCCATCCACTAGCCCCAGCCGCCGGCGCATCGCCGAGGCGCTGCAGGAGGCGTGGCGGCGGATCGGCGTGACCGTCACCATCACGGCGGTGGATTTCCCGGTCTTCCAGGAGCGGCTCGCGGCGGGAAGGTTCGACAGCTACATCGGCGCCTATCTCGATGAGCCGACCATGCGCGGGTTGGCGGAGCAGTGGGGCCGGGCCGGGTTCGCGTCGCAGAACTACGGGCACTACGACAACCCGGTGGTGGACTCCTTGCTGGCCCTCGCGGCCACGAAGGGCGACACGGCCGTGGCCGGGCCGCTCTACCGCGAAGCGCTCTCCACCCTCAACGCCGACGCGCCAGCGATCTTTCTGTACACGCCGCTGAACGCCTCGGCGTTCCGCCGTGATATCGGCAATGTGACGATCGATCCGTATTCGTGGCTGGCGGGATTGCCGGCGTGGACGCTCGAATAGGACGAGAGACGAGGGACGAGGGACGAGGGCCCCGCCTGCGGCAATCACTTCCCCTTTCGGGCTACGTGCCGAATGAGCACATTCAACATCCGGCTAAGCCTGTCAATTTGCTCTTGCAGGGCGTCCACCCGCGGCTTATCCAGGAACTTGAGGTCTCTTGCTGCCAAGGTTTCGAACTCAAGTTCATGAGCAGAACCGCGAGCGAGGCGAAGGAAGTGGGCGAACTCCCCATCGGTATTCCGGCCCGTGCCCTCGGCGATATTGGCGCCAATTGAGACCGCGGCACGGCGCATCTGGCTGACCAGGCCATAGCGTTCCTGCGGTGGGAAGGCGGTCGTCGCCTCGTAGGTCTGAACTACAAGCTCGAGGGCGAGCTGACCAACTCGAAGTTGCTTGAAGTCTGTCATGTGAAGCCCCAGAACTAATCTCGTACGTCCGGCGGTACCCGCTTAACCGCGAAAGCGCAGTACGAGTCAGATTTCTGCAGACTCCAGGGTTCCGCCAACCACGAACTCGTCCCTCGTCCCTCGTCCCTCGTCGCCCCAAACGCGAACCGCCCGGCAGCGGCCGGGCGGTCTGGTGCAGCGAAGGCAGCGACGGATCAGGCCGTCTTGCGCTTCGATTTCACCGCGGTGGGCTTGACGCTCTTTACCGCGCGCTTCCGCGGCTTCTTGGGCTGGAAGAGGTACTCCGGCTCCGCCGGATCGGCCTGCGGTTGCTTGTACACGTAGCGGTCGCCCCGGAAATTCCGCAGCACCACCTCATCATCATTCATGCTGACCACGTACTCCGGCAGCAGCGGGATCTTGCCACCGCCTCCGGGCGCGTCAATGACGAAGTGCGGATTGGCGAGCCCGCTGGTCCAGCCGCGGAGCGCCTCCATGATCCGGATGCCGGTCTGCACGGTGGTGCGGAAGTGTTCGGCGCCCGCCACCTGGTCGGCCATGTAGATGTAATAGGGCCGGACCCGGGCGAGCATCAGCTTGTGCATCAGCTTCATCATCACAGCCGGATCGTCATTCACACCCTTGAGCAGCACCGTCTGGCAGCCCAGCGGGATGCCCGCGTCGGCCAGCATGCCAAGGCCCTTGACCGCGGCGGGGGTGAGCTCGTCCGGGTGGTTGAAGTGCGTGTTGATCCAGAGCGGGTGGTGCTTGTGCAGCATCTCGCACAGCTCCGGGGTGATCCGCTCCGGGAGGTGACACGGGATGCGGCTGCCGATCCGGATGATCTCCAGATGCGGAATGGCGCGCAGCCGGGTGAGGATCAGGTCGAGCCGGCGGTCGGACAAGAGCAGCGGGTCGCCGCCCGACATGATGACGTCGCGGATCTCGGTGTGCTCCTCCAGGTACTTGAAGGCGCTCTCGAACTGCGACATGGGAATCTTCTCGGGGTCGCCCACCTTGCGCCGCCGGGTGCAGAACCGGCAATAGCTGGCGCAGACCGGCGAGACCAGGAAGAGCGCACGGTCGGGATAGCGGTGCGTGATGTTGGGCACCGGGCTGTCGGCGTCCTCGTTGAGCGAGTCCACCACGCCGTCCACAACATCCAGTTCCTCGACCGACGGTACGAACTGGCGCCAGATGGGATCATCCGGCTCCTTGATCAGGTCGGCCATGGCCGGCGAGATCCGGAACTCGAAATTCTCGGCGGCGATGCGGAGCCGGTCCAGTTCCGGGAAGTTCTCCGGGCCGAACCGCTCGGCCAGCTGCTCGAGACTGTGGATCGAGTTCTTGCGAAGTAGCTCCTGCCAAGTCTCCATGATGCTACCCGTCCTCCTGTGAGTCGGCGCTCGATGTCATGCTCTTCACATACACGACGAGATCGTCGTGCGGGGCATAAAAGTCGGGAATCATGGCGGCGCGACGGTACCCGCGAGCCTCATAGAAGGCGCGGGTCGGCTCGTAATCGGGGCGCCCGGCCGTCTCCACGACGATGAGCCGGGCAGCGCCCGCGAGCCGCCGTTCCATTTCCGCCACGAGCCGGCTGCCGATCCCATTGCCGTGCTCCGCGGGATCCACCGCCAGCCAGTACATGTCGTACGTCCCCAGCGTGCAGGGCGTCGGTCCCCAGCACGCCCAACCGGCCGCGCGCCCATCGCGCTCGGCCACGATGGCGGTGTAGGAGGCATCGCCTCCCACCGCCGCATCGAACACCTCGAGGGCCACCGGTACTTCATCCGGACGGAAGAGCACGATGTCCCGCATGAACGCTTCGACCCGCGCGCGGTCAGCCGCGGCGGCGGGTCGCAGGGTCACGCTGGCGGTCGCCACGCCGCCTCGGCCGCGGGCTTGCCGGCCGTGAGGGCGCTGGCCGCCCGCGAGTTCTGCGAGCGCGTCAGCGCTTCGTCCGCAATCCGCATCACCAGCTCGCCGTAGTCCCAGCCCTGTGCCCGCGCCATGCGCGCGAGTCCCGCGTCGCTGCTCAGGTCGGGGCAGGGATTCACCTCGATGACCCAGGGCTGGCCCTGGACGTCGAGCCGCAGGTCTACCCGGCCGTAGCCTTCCCCGCCCGACATCAGCATCCAGGCCTGCCGCGCCACCTTGCCGATCTTCCGCGCCAGGTCGCCGGGAACGGCGGCGGGGCAGACCGGCTCGGTGCCGATGTACTCGGGATGCTCTTCATCCCACTTGGCGGCATAGGTGACGATGGGCCAGCTGCCGTCGGGCATGCGGGCGAAATCGATCTCGGAGATGGGCAGCATCTGGCTGCCGATGAAGCCCACGTTGAACTCGCGGCCCGGCACGTAGGCCTGGACCATGACGTCGTCGAAATGCTCGAGGATCTCGGAGGTGCGCTGTCGCAGTGCCTTCCGTGTGGTGCAGACGGCGCCACTGTCGATCCCCACGCTGGCGTCCTCGGCGGCGGGCTTCACGATCGCTGGCAACGGTGCATCGGCCGGGATGCGGTTGCCCTCAGCCAGGAAGAAGCGCGGCACCGGCACCCCTGCTGATTGCAGCAGGGTGTTGGCCACATGCTTCCGGTGGCAGACCGTGATGGGCCACGACCGCGGGCCGGTGAACGGGGTGTCGGTGAGCTCGAGTGCCGCCACCACGCAATCTTCGTAGCGCGCGCGGCCGCCCACCCCTTCGCAGAGGTTCACGACCAGGTCGGCACGGCGGACGCGGGAGAGCCAGCGGAAATCACCAAGACGGATGGCGACGGTATCGACGTCATGGCCACGAAGCCGGAGGACGTCCCGCACCTCGTTGACGTTGGTGCGCACCGCCGCCACGTCCCGCGCGGTCCAGTCGTCGCTGCCCGCGTCGTAGATGATGGCGACCTTCACGCCGCCGCCCCGGTAAGGAGCGGGTGGCCGCTGATGCGGCGCCACGCAATGTCGGCCACGATGCGGATCAAGTCGTCGTACTCCATCCCGGCGACGCGCGCCGCCTTGGGGAAGCAGGAGTTGTCCCGCGGGTCCGGCAGGATGCCGGGCAGCGGGTTCAGTTCCACGACCATGGGCCGGCCGGCGGCGTCGCAGCGCACGTCGATGCGGCACCAGTCCCGGCAGTCGAGCGCGTGGTAGGCCGAGAGCGCGGCGCTTCGCACCTGGCCGGCGAGGTCTTCGGGGACGCTGGCCGGGCACTCGTAGATGTCGAGCGGCTGGTCCATGGTGTCCCAGAGCCACTTGGCTTCGTAGCCGTAGATGGGCGGCGCGCCAGGCGGCAAGGTGTCGAATCGCATGCCGACGATTGGCAAGCAGCGTGCCTCGGCACCGTTGCCGATGACCGGCACGGTGAACTCGAGACCCGGGAGCCACGCCTCCACCAGCACCGGCTGGTTGTAGGTGGCGAGGAGTTCGTCCACTCGCTCGACCAGTTCCGCGCGGTGGTGGCAGAGACTCCGGACCGTCACGCCCTTGCCCGATCCCTCGAACGCCGGCTTGGCAAAAAGCGGGAAGGGAAGCGCGCAGTTGCGTGCGTCGGCACGGGAGCGCGCCAGCAGGTACGGCGCGGTGGGCACGCCGTGCTGGACCATCACTTCCTTGGCTCGGCCCTTGTGGAGGCAGAGCGCCAGGGTGAGTGCGTCGGAGGCGTGGTGCGGGATGCCGTAGAACTCGCAGATGGCCGGGACGTGGCTCTCGCGGTTGGGACCGTAGAGACCTTCGGCGATGTTGAAGACGAAGTCGGGACGCGCGGCCGCGAGCCGAGCGGGGAACGACTCGGTGGCTTCGAGACGGATGACCTGGCCGACCGAGGCGAGCGCATGCTCCACCGCGTCGATGGTGCCGGGCTCATCCCACTCGGCGTAGAGGTCGGGCTGTGAAAGGTCGGAACGAAGACGGCGGTTGGTGGCGACGCCGCTGGTGTCGGACTTGGAAGGAGACTCGGAGGCGGCCCCGGCTGCGTCAGCCGGAGAATCAGGTTTCAGGTTATAGGCCAGTCCGATACGAACCGCCAAAGGCGTCTCCTGCAGTGAAGGCCGTCGCGATTATCCGGCCACGAGCGAGTTGCAGCTACGCCGACGCAGATAAAGTAAGAAATAGATTCGCGGTACACAATAGAAAACGGGAAACGAAAATGCGCCGCGCGGCAGGTGAGCTGCCTCACGGCGCAGGTTTTCGGAAAAAATCGGCGTGAGTCGCGGCGTCAAACCTTGTGAAAGCCGACGCGACCGGCGTCGGCGCCGTCCTCGGCGCGGTAGATCTCGAAGTCACCGAAGAGGTGCGGCGCTTCCGACTGCAGCACCTTGAGGATCTCGACCGCGAGGCGGCGGATCTCCTGCTCGGCGCCCTCGCCCAGGCGGAGCTCGAGCATGGTGCGCCAGGCGCGGACGTTGGCGCTCACCACGATCTTCACCTCGGTGGCATTGGGCAGGACACTTCGCGCCGCCTCGCGCGCCATCTTCCGCCGGTGGACCTTGCTCTCCACCCACTCGTACCGGTTCATGAGGTGCTCGACCGCCGTGACGTAGGCCGCCTGCGCCTCGGCCACCTGGGCCTCCCACTCCTGCTCCAGCGTCGCGTCGCCCTGCATGGCGGGCGGCATGACGAAGGCGGCGTGGGACTCGTCCACGTAACGCTGGGACAGCTGGGAGTTGTGGGTGACAATCCCATTGGCCACGAAGTTGTGGTGCGGGCCTTCCATCTCGATGTCGTAGGTCTCCTGCTCGCCGGCGTAGGTGACGGAGACGACGCGGCGGCAGGTCACCGCCTCGGCGCAAACTGCAAGAGCAGAGTGTGATTCGCTGGCCCACGGCGAATGAGACTCGGCCTGCCTGTCGCCCTCGACGATCAGCGAGGCGCCTTTCCCGGTGATCTCCTCCAGTCGCTCCCACCCGTTCGGTGTCAGGAACCGGTGGTCCTTGCTGCAGGTGATGGTCTTGCCGTCCTCGAGCTCAACCTTGAAGACCGGCTTCACGCCCGATCGTGCTACCGCCCTGACGCGGCCGGTAGTGAACTCTCCCGTTCCTTCGTCCAGGGACCGCAGTCGGAGCAGCTTGAACCGAGATCTGCCATGGGGAGTCTTCGACATCTCGAAGATTTCCCGGATCGTCCGCCGCGTGGCACCGTTCCGCTTCCCGCCCCAGCGGTGCTCGCTGTAGATCTCGGTGTCGCCGGCGAGACAGTAGCCAAAGCCGGCCCTGTGCCGCACCAGCTCATGGCTGCAGCTCCGGGAGATCCCCTCCACCAGCAGCACGTACTGCGCGTGCTCGAACACCGACCCATGCCCCTGCTTCAGGATATTCTGGAGATACTCCGCCGTGGTCCGGTTGGCCGGGTTGTGCTGGCTCATGTAGCACAGCCGGCCGGCAAACTCGGCCAGCCGCTCGCCATCGCTGGACTCGCCTTGCCAGGTGACAGGAAGATGCGCCGGCTCGATGAACTGGGGCCGGCCGATCAGGGTGACGCGGGGCAAGCGATGGATTTCCATGGAGGCTGAGGGCTGAGGGCTGAGGGCTGAGGGCTTAGGGCTTAGGGCTTAGGGGTCAGCGGTCAACGGTCAACGGTCGACGGGGTGTGTTATCCTGAGCAAAGCGAAGGACCTACTCCCGCCGCTTTCGGAGCCAAACTCGCGAGATTCCTCGCTGCGCTCGGAATGACACCTTTGGTCGACCGTTGACCGTCGACCACTTCATGCCAGCTCAAGTCTCGACACCGCATACCCCGCATTCCGTTCAATATCCCGCAGGGAGCGGGCGATGTCGCCCGGGATCGGTGCGGCGTGGCTGCCTACCTTGAGATTTGCCACCGGCGGCGCCGAGCCCAGCTTGATGCCGGGGTTCAAGATACCATGGGGGTCAAAGGCGCGCTTCACCAGCGCGAAGAGCTCCATGATCTCGTCGCCGAAGACCTCGGGAAGCAGTGGCGCGCGCAGCCGGCCGTCGCCGTGCTCGCCGCTGGGAGTGCCACCAAGGCGCACGACGGCGCCGGTGACGTCAGCGAGCAGCGCGGAGACGCGTGACTCCCATCCCTCCTCGGTGACGTCGGGCAGCAGGTTGCAGTGAAGGTGGCCATCGCCGGCATGGCCGAAGAGCACGACCTCCAGCTCATGATCCTTCGCTGCCTGGCGCACCGCGCGCACGTAGTCGCCCAGTTTTGCCACCGGCACGCAGCCGTCTTCGATAACCTGCAGCGAGCGGCGGGACTCGGGAAGCTGAGCGAGGATGGGACTCGCCGCATGGCGAAGCGCCCACACCCGTTGCACATCGCCATCGTCCAGCGCGGTCTCGACCTTCACCGCGAACGG
>DASSHL010000336.1:0-3076 GCA_035692845.1 Gemmatimonadales bacterium | reverse complement strand
TCAGTGCACCAATTTCTTGTAGCGAATCCGGTGCGGCTGGTCCGCGCCCGCGCCCTTCCGGCGGCGAAGGTCGGCGGCGTACTCCTGGTAGTTCCCCTCGAACCAGACGGCTTCGGAGTCGCCCTCGAAGGCCAGGATGTGGGTGGCGATGCGGTCGAGGAACCAGCGGTCGTGGCTGATCACCACGGCGCAGCCGGGAAAGGCGGTGAGGGCGTCTTCCAGTGCCCTGAGGGTATCGACGTCGAGATCGTTGGTGGGCTCGTCGAGGAGCAGCACGTTGCCGCCGCTCTTCAGCAGCTTGGCAAGATGCACCCGGTTCCGCTCACCGCCCGAGAGATCCTTGACCAGCTTCTGCTGGTCGGGGCCGCGGAAGTTGAAGCCGGCGCAGTAGGCCCGCGCATTCACCCGCTTGCCGCCGAAGTCGAGTTCGTCCTCGCCGCCGGAAATTTCCTCGTAGACGGTATGGTCGCCCTGCAATGAGTCGCGGCTCTGGTCGACATAGGCGAACTTCACGGTGCGGCCCACGGTGAGCGTGCCGGCGTCCGGCTGCTCCTGGCCCACCATCATGCGAAACAGCGTGGTCTTGCCCGCGCCGTTGGGACCGATCACGCCGACGATGCCGCCGCGCGGCAGGGCGAAGTCGAGGTTCTCGAACAGCAGCCGCTCGCCGAAGCCCTTGGACAGGTCCCTGGCGATGACCACCTCGTCACCCAGCCGCTCGGGTACCGGGATCTGGATCTCGGTGCTGCCATCCGACTGGCGCTGGGCTTCCTCGCGCAGTTCTTCATAGCGGGCAATGCGTGCCTTGCCCTTGGCGTGCCTCGCCTTGGGCGCCATGCGGATCCACTCGAGCTCGCGCTCCAGCGTCTTCCGCCGGGCGGAGGCCTGCCGCTCCTCGGTGGCGAGGCGCTTCTCCTTCTGCTCCAGCCAGCTCGAATAGTTGCCCTCCCACGGAATGCCCTCGCCGCGATGCAACTCGAGAATCCACTTCGCGACGTTGTCGAGGAAGTAGCGGTCGTGGGTGATGGCGACGACGGTGCCGGGAAACTGCTCCAGGTGCTTCTCGAGCCACGCCACCGACTCGGCGTCCAGGTGATTGGTGGGCTCGTCGAGCAGCAGCAGGTCAGGCTCCTCCAGCAGGATCCGGCAGAGCGCCACCCGGCGGCGTTCGCCGCCGGAGAGCTTCGTCACGTCGGCATCACCGGGCGGGAGCCGCAGTGCGTCCATTGCCATGTCGACCTTGTGGTCGATCTCCCAGGCGCCGGCTGCATCGATCCGGTCCTGCACCCGCGCCTGCCGATCCAGCAGCCGCTGCATCTCGTCGTCGTCCATCGGCTCGGCGAAGCGGGCGGCAATGGCGTTGAACTCGTCGAGCAGCCCGCGCACCTCAGCGAGCCCTTCTTCCACGTTACCGCGCACGTCCCGCGTGGCATCGAGCGCCGGTTCCTGCGGGAGGTAGCCAATGCGGGTGCCGGCGAGCGGACGCGCGTCGCCCTGGAAGTCGTGATCCACGCCGGCCATGATGCGGAGCAGGGTGGACTTTCCCGCGCCGTTGGAGCCGAGGACGCCGATCTTGGCGCCGGGATAGAACGCGAGATGAATCCCCTTGAGGATCTCCCGCGACGGGGGCACGACCTTCCGGAGGTCGCGCATCGTGAAGATGTATTCGCCAGCCATGGCGCAGAAGATAACCGGGGTGCCAACGCAAAGGGCGCCCCAGCGGGGACGCCCTTTCAGCACGCGTGCTGCGCCGGCTCAGCTCAGATGTCTGCTGACCAGCTTGGTCATCTCGAACATCGACACCTGGTCCTTCTTGAAGATGGGCCGCAGCTTGGCGTCCGCATTGATCATGCGGCGGTTCTTCTTGTCCTGCAGGCCATTCCGCTTGATGTACGCCCAGAGCTTCTTGGTGACCTGCGTCCGCGGGAGCGGGCTGCTGCCGACCACGGCCGCCAGCGTGGAGCTCGGCGTCATGGCCTTCATGAACGCCGCATTGGGTGTCCGCTTCGTCGCCTTGCGGGCCGACTTCTTCGCGGTCTTCTTCGCCGGCCGCTTGGCCGACTTCTTGGCGGACTTCTTCGCGGCCTTCTTCTTTGCTGCCATCGGGGTTCTCCCTGTGGAGGTGAACGCGATACTGCGCCAGACCACCGGCACCACCGGGAGACAAAGTAAGAAACAACACCCCCTTGTAGCAATAGGGAAATCGGAACTTTCCCTCTGGGGAGCCGCCACCGGCCACCCGGCTGGCATCGCGAACCCGACTCTTCTAGACTCCGGACACACGTCGTTTACGACCCTTCCACGCTCGAGGGCGGAGCGTTCTGGAGAGCGATTTCATGATCAATTTCATTCTGGCGGGCAGCATCGCACTGGCGCTGCAGGGCGCGCCGTCGCCCTGCGCGGATGCGGGACTCACCCTGCCACAGGGCTTCTGTGCCGTGCAGGTGGGCACCGGGCTTGGCGGCGTGCGCCAGCTGACGGTGAGCGCGGACGGCGTCCTCTACGCCGCGATCCAGGAGAAGGGCGATGGCAGGGGCGTGCTGGTCTTCGCCGACACCAATCGCGATGGGCGGATGGACCGGTTGGGGAGCTTCGGCCCCGGCGGCGTCAACGACGTCGAGCTGCATGGCGGATTTCTCTATGCCGCCTTGCCGGATCGCATCGTGCGCTGGCGCGTGAGCCGCGCGGCTCCGGTGGCCACCGGCGACGGTGAGGTGGTCATCTCCGGGATGCCCGCCGGCGGGCACGGCTCCAAGGTGATGGCGTTCAAGGGCGATTCGCTCTTCGTCACCTTCGGCTCCCGCACCAACAGCTGCCAGGAGCGCGACCGCCAGACCAGGTCGCCCGGTGTCGATCCCTGCACCGAGCTGGAACAGCGCGCCGGCATCTGGGTGTTCAATGCGAGCCGCGCAGGACAGACGGTCTCGGACGGGATGCGGTACGCCACCGGCCTGCGGAATGCGGCCGCCATCGCCGTCCAGCCCGGCAGCGGTGCGCTCTACACCGCCATCATGGGTCGTGACCAGCTGGGGCAGAACTGGGGCTTCAGCGACAGCGTGAACGCGGAAGACCCGGC
>DASSHL010000335.1:0-4758 GCA_035692845.1 Gemmatimonadales bacterium | reverse complement strand
GTGCCAGTTGAGCCCGCCCGCCAGCCACCCGCCCAGCCGGGACCACTTGGGGAACTGCTGCATGTCCAGCGGATTGGGCACGCCGAACACATGGCCCTTCTGCCCGATGTGGGGAAAGGCAAGGTAAATCTGCAGCCCGCTGGCGATCATCCCCGCGAGCACGACGGCATGCAGCCAGTGCGTCAGGCGCACGAGGCCGTGGTGGCGCTTGACTCCGGAATGGGAGGGCATGGAAGGAAGATAGGCGGACAGATGGACAGATGGACAGTCAGCGCGAACTGTCCATCTGTCCACCTGACCAACTGTCCATCTTATCGGCGCAGCCGATACGCCACCTTCATGAACAACCCATCCGTCTGCCGCCGAAGGTTCCGGAACGTGAGCGTGCCCTCATCCGCCATCGTTGAGCCGTAACCCAGGAAGAACACCGTGCCCGGGCTTGGCTCATACGAGGCGAGCCAGTCCATCCGGAAGGTGTTGGTGAGCGTCGCCGGCTGGTCCACGCCGCTGATCAGCAGCGGGCGGCCGCTGGCTTCGTCCATCAGCGCTGCCCGGCGTTGCGACTGATATTCGCCAATGAAGCGAAAGAAGAGCGCGCGGGTTGGCTGATATTCGATCTTGACGTGCGGAATGATTGTCCGCGCGAACTCGCTGCCGTCCCGCTCCCGCGTGATCCGTGAGTACGTCAGCTCGAAGCTTGACCGGACCGAGCGCTGCGGCCGGAGACTCAGCTCGCCACTGAGCCGCAATTCACGTCCCTCCGCGGCCTCGGGGAAGATGGCCGTCTCGTCGTACTGCACCTGTGCGTCGGCGTCACCCCATTGCCAGGTGGGGGTTGAGATCTTCAGTGACGTGCCGATGGCATTGTTCAGTTCCGGCCGCGGCGTGAAGGGATCAGTGGTCGCGCCGCCCAGTTCATAGCCGGCATAATCGGCCGGGAGGAAATGGACGAAGTCGCGTGAAATCTTCGGGTCCACTTCCCAGCCGCCCCGGAACCGGAAGCTGAGATTGGCGTCATCATTGCCCTCGATCGGTCCGTCGCCAAGAAAGGTGTCGTAGCTCCAGGTGCGCTCTGGCCCGAAGAACACCGAGGCCGTCTCCAGCAGGGCGCCCGGTTTCCCGTAGATCGAGAACCGGTTCATGATGTGGCCGGTGACGATACCCACCCGGTTCACGAACCCCGACCGCGTCTCGAAATCGTCACTCAGGCCGTTGACCTGGTAGTTGAAGCCCCACGAGCGCCCGGTCCGGTCCAGTTGCGCCTGCCAGATCTGGCCTGTGCGGCTTCCCGCATCATCGCGCGTCCACGACTGGCCCAGCTGGCCCTGTGCGAAGTACATCCCGCCAAACACCACCCGTGTGTCGCCCGACAGCACCCGGTTGTAATCGTCGCCGCTGATCCGGTCGGTATAGGTGATGCCGGCCAGCGAGTTGGTCCCGATGTCGCGGCGGATCCGCGTGATGTTGAACAGTGCATTCCGGTCACCCGACTCATCCACCGCCGTGAGGTATGCCACCCCGAACCGACCGAACTTGCCGGTGAACTTGGCGCCGGCGATGGGGTCCACGATCTCGCGGGTGTACACCAGCCGATTAGGCGTGGAGAAGAGCTCGATCCCTTCGAGGAAAAACGGGCGCCGCTCCTCGAAGAAGATCGCGAAGCGCTCATTCACCGTCACGACGCCCTGGTCAGCCTCCACCTGGCTGAAGTCGGGATTCCAGGTGGCGTCAAGCGTCATGGCGGTGAAGCCGAGCTTGAGGTTGGCGCCGGCAGAGCCATCCACCTTGCCGCGTTCGAACTCACCCGACTCGTTCACCGCGCCGTTGGCCGATGCGGTGAAGAAGGGCTGAATTTCCGTCACCACACCGCGCTTCATGTCGTGCAGGCCCGTCATGAGGCCGGCCTGCGCCAGGAAGCTGGCACTGGCACGCCGCACATTGGTCCAGGTGTCGGTGTAGCCGGTCCGCTTGGTCTCGCGGACGACATTGATGCCCCAGGTCTGCTGCGCCGATGTGGGGTAGCGGAGACTCTTGAACGGCACGCGCACTTCGACCGCGTAGCCCGAGTCGGTGCGCATCCCCTTGGAGTCCCAGAGAAAATCGGGGCTCAGGTCGTCGGTGCCGCCGGTGAGCGAGGCGGCCTGGTTGCCACCCTCGCTGCGGACACCGTCCTGCTGCTGCCCGATGGGATTGACCGTGAACACATACGCCCGGCGGCGATCGCCGAAGGTATCGAGATAGATCGAGACGTGGTCGTCGTTGTTCAGGTTGTCGCGGTCGGCCACGGTGGCGCGGACGGTGCCGGGCTGGCGGTCATACGCCGTAATCCCGAACCAGATGGCGTCGGGGGCGTACCAGACCCGTATCACGGTGCGCTCTTCCGCCGGCCGGCCGTCCACCGGCATCCACTGATGAAAGTCCGACAGCACCGCCGCCTGCTGCCAGACGCTGTCATCCAGCCGGCCGTCCACCACCGCCGTCGCCTCGACGCGCGGGATGGTGACCGACTCCTTCACTCGGGCCGGAGTCGTATCCTGGAGGAATGCGGTGAGCGCGAGCAGGGCGAGGTGCATGAGGGACGAGGATCAGGTGAGTGGGGGAGGACGAAGATAGACGGGAGGACGGGAGGACGGGAAGTCGGGAAGATCTGGAGGAGTGAATCCTTCCCGTCTTCCCGTCTGACCGTCGTTCCGCCTACTCGTACCGCAACGCCACGATCGGATCCAGGCTCGCCGCCCGGCGTGCGGGCCAGAGCCCGAAGAACAATCCGATGAATGCGCTGAAGCCGAAGGCCACGATGATGGCCGCAGGCGAGATCAGCGTATTCCACTGCGCCACCTTCGCGAGCAGGATGGCGGCCCCAGTGCCCAGCGCGATGCCGAGAATGCCGCCGAGGAGGCAGAGGACCAGCGCCTCGATCAGGAATTGCAGCATGATGTTGCCGCGGGTGGCGCCCAGTGCCTTCCGCACGCCGATCTCGCGGGTACGTTCCGTCACCGAGACCAGCATGATGTTCATGATGCCGATGCCGCCCACCAGCAGGCTCACCGCCGCGATGCTGGCGAGCAGCATGGTGAAGACCTGCGTCGCTTCCTGCTGGGTGGCGAGGATGTCCTGCGGGTTCCGGATGCGGAAGTCATTCTCCTCGCCTGGGCGGATCTTGTGCTCCGCACGCAGGACGCGCTCCAGGTCCACCATGCCGACTTCCACCGGGACGCCGTCGGCAACCTGGATGGACATCGACCGGATTCGGTCGGTCCCGAACACGCGGTACTGCGCGGTGGCGAGCGGGATGTAGATGTCGTCGTCCGGGTTGCTGAAGCCCTGTGAGCCCTTGCGGCTCATGATCCCGATGATCTCGAATGGAATGCCGCGGATCAGGATGGTCTGCCCGATCATGGCGGCGCCGTTGGACTCCATCTGGTCCGGGATGTCCGCGCCCAGCACGGCGTAGCGCTGCCGCGACTCGTCGTCGCCGTCGGAGAAGAACTTGCCGGCGGTGATCGTGAAATTGTTGACCTGGGGATAGTTGGCCGTGGTGCCGACGATGTCGGTGTTCACGTTCTTGTTGCCGAACTGGACCTGCAGCCCCTGCTGCAGCTCGGGTACCACCGCCTTGATGTCGCGCGCCTTCCGCCGGACCGCCAGATAATCGTCGGTCGTGAGGTTGACCCGGGTCGTCTGGGCCACGCCGCCGCGGAACTGCTGTCCCGGATACACGGTGAACGTGTTGGCGCCCAGTGACGCGATCCGGTCGTTGACCGCCTTCTGCGCGCCACTGCCCAGGGCCACCATGGTGATGACCGCCCCCACCCCGATCACGATGCCAAGCATCGTGAGCGAGGCGCGCAGCTTGTTGGCGCGGATGGACTGCAGCGCGACGGCGACAGTCTCATTGATCAGCATTACTGTCTCCTGCCGCCGCCCGAGGTGCTCGGGCTTCCGCTGCTGCTGTTGGTGTTGCTGCGCATGCCGGGCACCGCGCCGCCGCCGGTCATCTGGTTGACCCGCTGCTGGAACTCCTGCTGCGACTCGATCAGCCCTGCACTCGGCAGCAGCAGCACCGAATCGGTGGGCTCGAGGCCCTTCGTCACTTCACTGTAGTCCAGGTCGGTGAGCCCGGTGGAGATATGCACCGGCTTGATTTCGGTGCCACGCTTCACGAACACGATATAGCTGCCGCCATAGAGCGCTGCATCGCTGTTGGCATTCCGGCGCATGCCGCCGCCATTGCCGCGCATGCCGGCAAATGCCTTCTGCATCACGGCGCGGTCCGCGGCGCTCAGCTCCTGGCCCTTCATGCGCTTGTCCATGATGGCCTTCACCTGCGCGGCATCGACGCCGGCCGGCAGGGTGATGGTCCGGCCATTGGGCATGGCCAGCGTGTTGCCTGACTTCGCCGCGCTGTCCGCGCCCGGGGTGGAGGCGCCCAGCGAGGTGCGGCCATTGCCGGAATCGCCCTGGGGGGCCTGCTGCTGTTCCCGCGCCAGCTGTTCCTGCACCGCCTGCGGATCGAGCCCCAGCACCTGCGCCGCCGATGCGACGTCGCGCTGGGTGCGGAGCGCCGCGTTGGGAATGGCGAGCACGCTGTCACGCCGGCCGATGTGGATCTCGACCTCGGAGTTCATGCCGGGCTTGAGCAGCTTCTGCTGGTTCTCGATGCGGATCAGCACCGGGAACATGGTCACGTTCTGCTGCACTTCGGCCAGCGGCTCGATCTTCAGCACTTCGCCCTCGAACGGGCGGTTGGGGTACGCG
>DASSHL010000334.1:0-3148 GCA_035692845.1 Gemmatimonadales bacterium | reverse complement strand
TCACTCTCCACTTCATCTTCTACTGGAGGCTCAGGCCAGCCGATGTCGAGCGCCGCGCGCCGCGGCCCGTCGAGCCGCCGCCGGACGTACGCCGCGATCAGCACGGCCACGGCCATGAGGAACCAGAGCCCTCCCAGCGTGAGCCACCCCAGCACACCATAGCGGCGCCGGATTTCCTTCTGCCAGGAGACGGAAAACTGGCCCGCCGTGAGGCCCGTGCTTCGTCGGAGCGCACTGTCAAAGGGCTGCCCTTCCGCGAGCAGGGTGATGATGGGCGCGAGCGAATGCTCCGGATGATGGCGGGCCACCGCCATGACCGCCGTCATCGCCAGTGCATAGCCCAGCGACGCATCCGCTTCGGTGCTTCTGAGCGTGGCGTTGAGCTGGTCGAGATCGGGAATGCTGCCCCGCAGCACAGCCAGGTTGATGCCGATCGCGTCCATCCGGCCCCACTCCCCAGCGGCGTACGCGGCATAACCCTCGTCGAACCACCGGGGAATCGGCTCCCGGATGACACGCCGGAGCGCGAGATGCGCCAGTTCGTGACGCAGGATATCCTGGGCCTGGCCCGCGTCGGCGCGGAGCATGATCGTACGAGACGACGGCATCGCAATCCCGGCGCCCCACAATGGCGCCCGACCCTCGGAAAGCCGTTGCATCGCGGCTTCATCAGGCACGACAATCAGGCGGATGGGACCGGGGTCGCGCTGGCCAAGGCCGGGCCAGGTGCGGGACCGGTCCGCTTCCTCGGCCAGCTGGAGCGCGAGCGACATCTGCGCCGGCCACGCCACGACCGTGACCTGCCCGACCTGGGCTGACTGCGGCCGATCCTGTGGCTGTTGAGTGAGGAGCGCGAGGGCGCTCAGGCACGCGGCGAACGCGGGATGGTCCCTCCGGCAGCGGCCGTCTCCAGCATTTCCTGGCACCGCTTGCCCCAGGGATTGAACCGGTTGGTGCGGTGTCCCTCGGCCCACGACTCCGCTGCGGCCTCGCGATCACCGGCAAACCACTGCGCCCGTCCCAG
Organism: Gemmatimonadales bacterium; assembly: GCA_035692845.1. GTDB lineage: Bacteria > Gemmatimonadota > Gemmatimonadetes > Gemmatimonadales > GWC2-71-9 > CAMLHP01. Next base: position 2,124 of record DASSHL010000334.1, on the reverse strand, counting down.
TTCGAACCATGCCTCGATCAGGTTGGGGCCGAGCTGGAGCGTCTTGCGGAAGAACGCCTGGGCATCGTCGAACATCTCACGCTCGAGGTAGACGAGGCCGAGATAGTAGTGAGCGTAAAGCGTGGCCTTGCGGTCATTGTCGAGCCGGATGGCCTTGGAGAGGTGCTCGATCGCCTCGCCGAAGATCCGCTTCTTGAGGCAGATGTAACCGACATTGATGCGCGCGAGCGCGTTGGTCGGCTCCTGCATCAGCACCCGCGAGAACGTGGCCAGCGCTTCGTCGTACTGCTCGTTCAGCATCTGGGCCCAGCCGAGCAGCGACTGCGCCTGGGTGTCGCCGGGCGAGAGCTCCAGCGCGCGCGTGAGCACCTGCACCGCACCGGCGTGATCGCCGAGCGAGATGAGGCTCCAGCCCTTCTCGATGAACGTGGAGGCGCCGATATGGTCAGCATGCACCACCGGCCGGGCACCCGCGAACTGCGGCGGCTGGGCACCATCGCCGTTGCCGCTGGCCGCGACCTGCTTGAAGCGTTCGACCAGTCCGCGCAGCTCATCCTTGAGCCTGGTCAGCTCGCCCAGTGAGCCATCCACTGCCTTGAACAGCGTGATGATGTCGCGCTTGAGTCCCTCGCGCGTGTCGGCCCCCGCCGCTTCGCCCAGACGGGATTCGATGGCGCGAAAGCGCTCGCGATAGTCCGGCACGGACCCGTGGCCGTCCGTCACGTCCCTGCCTGCTGCAGGGTGAGGCGTTCGGTGCCACTGAAGAGGCGGCGGGCATTCAACAGCACGATGGTGCGCTCGTCCACATGCGCGACGCCCGTGATGTATTCGGCTGCGAGTCCCCGCACCAGCGCCGGCGGTGCGCTGATGACCGACGCATCGACCCGCAACACTTCCCGCACCTCATCCACCACGACCCCAATGCGTTCCGCATCCATGGAGATCACCACTACGCGCGTTTCCTCGGTGACCTGGGCCGTGGCGTCAAGCCGCTTCCGGAGGTCCACGACCGGGATCACGCCCTTCTCAAAGGGGAGCACACCTTCCAGGAATGCTGGCGCCTTGGGCACGCTCGACGGTCGCGCGTAGCGCAGGATCCGCTCGACCTGCAGGATGTCGAAGGCGAATTCCTGCGCGCCGATGCGGAAGGTGACCAGCTGGACATCATCGCCGGTGTTCATAGTCGTCCCGTTTCGTTGAGCCGCGCGCCCAGGGCGGCGAGGTCGAGCAGGGGAAGGAGCTCCTCTCCACGGCGAACCAGCGCGCCGGCCCATGGCAGGGCTCGCTCCCGCGGCAGCGGGAGCAACTCACCGCTCTGGACCACCTCGGCGTCATCCACTTCGAGGCAGAAACGCTGGGAGTCCACGCTCACGACCACCGCCGACGCTGCGTGCGCCTCGGGGCACGGACTGCCTGTCATCAGTGCGCCGAGGTGCACTACCGGCAACATGGCTCCCCGAAGGGTAGTGACACCACGCAACGCGGGCTCCTGGCTCGGGACGGGCATCACCTCTCCCGGGCTCGTCACTGCCTCCAGGTGCTCCACCGGCAGCCCTATCGTGCGGCCAGCAGCATGCACGACGAGAAACCGCGCCGTCATGCTGCCATCCGAACCAACGCCGCATCCACAACGCTCGCGATCCTGTCTACCGGAACGACCTGATCCGCGCCGCCAGCGAGGCGCGCGGCATTCGGCATGCCGTAGATGACGGCGCTGGCGCGATCCTGCGCGATACCGAGGCCACCGCGATCGTGGATGGCGCGCAGTCCGGCGGCGCCATCGCGACCAATGCCCGTCAGCACGACGCCGATGGCGGCGGGGCCGAAGAGCTCGGCCAGCGAGTGGAACAGCGGATCAGCGGCCGGTCGCACGCCCCAGACCGACGGGCTCTGTTCGAGTGCAATGGTCGCGCCGCCTTCCCCCCGCCGTACGAGCATATGGTAATCACCTGGCGCGACGTAAGCGGTGTTCTCCAGCACCGGCGTTCCCTGCTCCGCCTCCACGACCGCATAGCGGCTCTGCACCGCAAGTCGCTCGGCCAGGCTACGCGTGAACTTGGGCGGCATGTGCTGGACGATGAGCACCGCGGCCTGGCGCCCGGTAGCCAGGCGCGGAACAATTTC
>DASSHL010000333.1:0-5884 GCA_035692845.1 Gemmatimonadales bacterium | reverse complement strand
GGCGACTCTGTACGCGCTGGGCGGGAGTCCGGCTCGGGCCCGGCAGCTCTTTGCCGAGTACCGGAGTACGGCGGGCACCGGGGCGTCGGCACCTGATGCGCAGCGTGTCATATCGCAAGTTGAGGGCGAGATCGCACTGGCCGAAGGCAAGTACATCGAGGCGCTCAAGGCCTTTCGCGCCGCCCAGGTCCTGCCCAACGGCGCGCCGGCCTTCTGCCAGGCCTGTGGCGATTACAATGTCGGCCGGGTCTACGACCGGATGGGCCAGTCCGATTCGGCCCTCGCCCATTTCAAGGCGTACCTGGCGGAGCCTTCCACGCGGCGGGACATCATTGACTGGGCAGCACTCGCCGGCGTCCAGAAGCGCCTGGGCGAACTCTACGACAGCAAGGGCGACACTGCGAACGCGGTGAAGCATTATGGCGCATTTACCGACCTCTGGAAGAATGCGGACCCGGACCTGCAGCCGGTGGTGACGACGGTGAAGAAGCGGATGGGGGAGTTGACGTCGAGGTAATAGTCAACGGTCAACGGTCGACCGTCGACCGTCGACCCGTGGTAATCTGTCCCGTACCAGGAACCCAACTTGGACCTCCGCGCCGAGCTGCAAGCCCATCTGGGTACCGCTTATACGCTGGTCCGCGAGCTCGGCGGCGGCGGCATGTCGCGCGTCTTCGTTGCCGACGAAGTCCGCTTAGGTCGACAGGTCGTGGTCAAGGTCCTGAGCCCGGAACTGGCCCAAGGCCTCAACATCGACCGCTTCGAGCGGGAGATCCAGCTGGCGGCTTCGCTCCAGCAGGCCAACATCGTGCCGCTCCATTCGGCGGGCGACGTGAACGGCCTGCCCTGGTTCACCATGCCGTTCATCGAGGGCGAGTCGCTGCGGGCGCGGCTCGGACGTGGCGCGCTCCCGATCAGCGAGGTCGTGGCCATTCTCCGCGACGTCACCAAGGCACTGGCCTACGCCCACGCGCGCGGCGTCGTGCATCGCGACATCAAGCCCGACAACGTCCTGCTCTCCGGTGGCACCGCCGTGGTCACCGACTTCGGCATTGCCAAGGCCATCAGCGCCTCCCGCACCGAAGGTGCCTCGGGCGCCACCCTCACCCAGCTCGGCACCTCCCTCGGCACGCCGGCCTACATGGCACCGGAGCAGGTAGCGGGCGATCCGTCCGTTGATTACCGCGCCGATCTCTACTCCCTCGGCTGCATGGCGTTCGAGCTGCTCACCGGGCAGCAGCCGTTTGGCGACCGCTCGCCCCAGAAGATGCTGGCCGCCCATCTCACCGAGTCGGCGCCGGCAGCATCGGCGCGCCGGCCCGACTGCCCGCCGCAGCTCGCCGCGCTGGTCAGCCGGCTGATGGCCAAGGATCCGTCAGACCGGCCGCAGTCGGCCGCTGAAATCCTGCCTATCCTCGACGGTGCCGTCACGACCAGCGGGCACATGATGGCGTTCAGCGCGCCGGGCATGTTCAAGAAGGCACTGGGCTGGTATGCGCTGGCGCTGATTGCCGTCGCGATCCTGGCCAAGGCCGCGGTCGTGGGCATCGGGTTGCCGGACTGGGTCTTCCCGGGTGCCATCCTGGTGATGGCTCTGGGGCTTCCGGCCTTGCTGGCAACTGCCTACGTGCAGCGAGTGGCGCGGCACGCTGCCACCGCCACGCCGACGCTCACGCCCGGTGGCTCAAGTATCCCGAAGGCGCCGAGCGGCACGATGGCCACCATGGCGCTCAAGGCGAGTCCCCACCTTACGTGGCGGCGCACGGCGCGGGGCGGAATCATCGCCGTGAGTGCCTTTGTGCTGGTGGTTGCGGCGTTCATGGTGCTGCGGGGGCTCGGCATCGGGCCGTGGGGATCACTGTTCGCCAGTGGGTCGCTCAAGGTGGACGACAAGATCCTCGTCACCGATTTCAGTGCGCCGGCCTCCGATTCGGCGCTGGGCCCCATCCTCGCCGAGGCGGTGCGCGCCGGCCTCAACCAGTCCAGCGCGGTACGGCCGATGGAGACGGGTGCCGTCGCGGATATGCTTGAGCAGATGAAGCGGCCGCGTGACAGCAGGCTGGATGCCGCAACCGCCCGTGAGGTCGCCACGCGTGCGGGCGCCTCGGCGGTGCTGGGCGGACGGCTGGCGCGGGCAGGTGCAGGGTATGTAGTCAGCATGGACCTAGCGAGCGCTCACGATGGCAGCACCCTGGCAAGCGTGCAGGGCACCGCCAATGAACCGGCCGACCTGCTGAAGACGGTGGACAAGCTCACGCGCCAGCTGCGCGGCCGCATGGGCGAATCGCTCAAGGCGGTGCAGCAGGCCCTGCCGCTGGAGCAGGCCACGACGGCATCACTCGAGGCACTGCGGAAGTACACCGCGGCCGTCAAGGCCAGCGACGTGGACAACGATTTCGAAACCGCAGTGCGGCTGGAGCGCGAGGCGCTGGCGCTCGACAGTACGTTTGCGCTGGCCTGGCGGAAGCTGGCGATCTCACTGACGCGAGGCGCTTTCTCGGTGGCTGCCGTGGATTCGGCCATGACGCAGGCTGCGCGCTACGCCGACAGGCTGCCGGACCGGGAGAAGTACCTGGTCTTGGGCTCGTACTACTCGGTGGGTCTCCATCGGGACCGCGGCAAGGCGATTGCCAGCTACCGGCAGGCGCTGGCGGCCGACCCCGGCAACTGGGTGACGGCGAACAATCTCGCGGCACAATTCCAGTACGGTCGCGAGTTTGACAGCGCCTTGCACTACGCGGAGCGGGCCCACCGAGCTCAGCCGACGGCGACGGCAAGCTTGTATGCCTGGGCGCTGATCAATGCGGGCCACGCCGACTCTGCCGACCGGTTCCTCCAGCGTGCAGGAACGGACGGCAAGCTGTCAAGCACCGATCTGTATCTGCGGTACCTGACGCAGATCGCGCTCGGCAGGCGCGATTCGGCGCTCCGGATCGCCGAGGCTGCGGCCCAGTCGTCGTCCGCGAATCTTCGCATCGGGGGCTTGGGCCTGACATCAGGCTTGGAGCAAATGCAGGGTCGGCTGAAGGACGCGGACCGGACTGACGCCGCGCTGTTTCGCCTGGGGGCCGAGCGCGGTCGGGTGGCAGACATGACCGGGCTGGCCGACGCGGCCGGGGACATTCTGTACCGTGGCCGCACCGCGGAAGGCCTGCGCAAGCTGGACCTCCTGCTCTCGAGCAACGGCTGGACCAGCGCCAACCCGGCCACACGACCGTACACCTACCTCGCCGGGCTGTACGCGCAGGCTGGCCGGCCCGACGTTGCGCAACGACTGATTACGCAGTACCGGGAGACGCCCGGCACGGGCGGGGATGCGGCAGAAGCACAGGACACCATCTCGGTCATCCAGGGCGATATCGCCCTGGCGCAGGGGCGCTACGCCGATGCGCTCAAGGCATACCGGGAAGCGCAGGTGCTCTCCGATGGCACGCCCGCCCTCTGCACGGCCTGCGGTGACTACAACGTCGCGCGCGTGTTCGACCGGATGGGCCAGCAGGATTCTGCACTGGCGCATCTCCAGGCGTACATGGCGGAGCCGCCCGGCCGGCGTGACGATGTGGACTGGTATGCGCTTCCGGTGGTCGAAAAGCGCCTGGGCGAGCTGTACGACAGCAAGGGCGACACGGCAAATGCCGTCAAGCATTACGGCGCGTTCACCGATCTCTGGAAGAATGCCGATCCCGACCTGCAGCCGGTGGTGGCCACGGTGAAGAAGCGGCTGGGGGAGTTGGCGTCGAGGTAATAGTCAACGGTCAACGGTCAACGGTCGACCGTCGACCGTCGACCCGTGGTAATCTGTCCCGTACCAGGAACCCAACTTGGACCTCCGCACCGAGTTGCAGCAACACCTGGGCGCCGCCTACACGCTCGACCGCGAGCTGGGCGGCGGGGGAATGTCGCGCGTGTTCCTCGCCGAGGAAGTGCGGCTGGGGCGCACCGTCGTGATCAAGGTGCTGAGTCCCGAGCTGGCCCAGGGGCTCAACGCCGAGCGGTTCGAGCGCGAGATCAAGCTGGCCGCCTCGCTGCAGCAGGCCAACATCGTGCCGCTGCTGTCCGCGGGCGAGCTGGGCGGCATCCCGTACTTCACGATGCCCTACGTCGAGGGCGAATCGCTGCGGGCCCACCTGGCGCGTGGTTCGCTGTCGATCTCTGAAGTTGTCACCATCCTGCGCGACGTGACCCGGGCACTCGCCTACGCCCACGCACGCGGCGTCATTCACCGTGACATCAAGCCCGACAACGTGCTGCTCTCGGGCGGCGCCGCCGTGGTCACCGACTTCGGCATCGCCAAGGCCATCAGCGCGTCGCGCACCCGGGGCGATGACCACACCACGCTCACCCAGCTCGGCACCTCCCTCGGCACGCCGGCCTACATGGCGCCGGAACAGGTGGCTGGCGATCCGGGACTCGACCAGCGGGTGGACCTCTACTCCCTCGGATGCATGGCGTTCGAGCTGCTTACCGGCCGCCAGCCGTTTGGTGAGCGCGCACCCCAGAAAGTGCTGGCGGCGCACCTCACCGAGGTGCCTCCTCCGGTGGCCTCGATCCGGCCCGACTGTCCACCCGCCCTCTCGATGCTCGTGGCGCAGCTCATGGCCAAGGAGCCGTCGCTGCGACCGGCGTCGGCCGCGGAGCTGCTCCCCATCCTGGACAACAGTGCGACGCCAGGCAGTGGCGCCATGGTCTTTGGTGGCGCCGGGATGCTCAAGAAGGCGCTGACCTGGTACGTGCTCGCGCTGGTCGCGGTGGCCATCGTTGCGAAGGCCGCCGTGGTGGGCATCGGATTACCCGACTGGGTGTTTCCCGGCGCGATCCTCGTTATGGCGCTGGGGCTCCCCGCACTGCTCGCCACGGCCTACGTCCAGCGCGTGGCGCGCCACACCGCCACCGCCACGCCCACGCTCACGCCCGGCGGGTCCAGCGTAGCCAGGGCGCCGAGCGGTACGATGGCCACCATCGCACTCAAGGCCAGTCCTCATCTCACATGGCGCCGCACCACGCGCGGCGGCGTCATCGCCGTGACCGCGTTCGTCCTGTCGGTCGCCGCCTTCATGGTGCTGCGCGGCCTGGGCATCGGCCCGTGGGGTTCGTTGTTTGCGGCGGGGAAGCTCGCCGTGGACGATCGCATCCTCGTCAGCGACTTCTCGGTAGCGCGAGGTGATTCCGCTCTCGGACCGATTCTGGTTGAGGCAGTGCGCGCGGCGCTGAGCCAGTCGAACTCGGTTCGCCTGGTGGAGCCGTCAGACATTGCGCAGGCACTTCAGGAGATGCGCCGCCCACGCGACAGCCGCCTGGATGAGTCACTCGCGCGGGATGTAGCGCTCCGGACCGGCGCCAAGGCGGTACTCGGCGGCCGGGTGGCACCGGTGGGTACCGGCTATGCCATAAGCCTCGACCTCAGCAGCGCATCCGGGAGTGGCACGCTCGCGTCATTCCAGGGCACGGCCGACGGCCCCAAGGACCTGCTGAACGTGGTGGATCAGCTGTCCCGGAAGCTGCGGGCCCGGATGGGTGAGTCACTCAAGCGGGTGCAGAAGACGGTGCCGCTGGAGCAGGCCACGACAGCGTCATTGCCGGCGCTGCAAAAGTACTCGGAGGCCACTCGCGCCAACGACCTGGACCAGGACTTCGACGGGGCGGTGCGGGCAGCTCGCGAAGCGGTGGCGCTGGATTCCACCTTTGCCCTTGCCTGGCGCAAGCTCGGCGTGGCCCTCACCAACTCGCAGGCAGGCCAGGCCTCGGTGGACTCCGCACTGGACAAGGCCGCGCGCTATGCCGACAAGCTGCCGGATCGCGAGAAATATCTTGCCCTCGGGTTTTACTATGAGCAGTCGAGTTCCGCTGCCGATCGCGGGAAGGCGCTCGCCGCCTATCAGGCCGC
>DASSHL010000332.1:0-2742 GCA_035692845.1 Gemmatimonadales bacterium | reverse complement strand
CATCATTCTGGGAGCGATTGTGGGAGGGTGAAGGATGGTCGAGCGGTCGAGGTGGTCGAGGCAGTCAAGAACCTTGACCCCTCGACCTCTCGACCGCTCGACCAACTTGACCACCTCGACCCTCGACCCTCGACCTACAATCCATGACCACCATACAGAATCTCCTCACTCAGCAGTACGAAATGCTCTACGCCATGACGCTCGCAAATCTTGCGGGCATGACGGCGGACGACGCCCTGGTCCAGCCTGCCGGCGGCGGTAACACCGCCAGCTGGGTCCTCGGCCACCTGATTGCCGTCCACAACAGCGCCATGCAGCTGCTCGGCGAGGAGCTCGTGGTCCCAAGCGAACTGCTGGCTGGCGCGGCGCCAGAGCCGGCCGACCGTCCCGACACACCAATGGACTGGGAGCTGCTGACGAGCCGCTTCGCGGAGTCAAAGGATCGCTGCGTGGCTGCGGTTACTGCGGTGAGTGACGAGGCACTCGCGGAGCCCATGCCGCACCCGTTCGGCGGGGAAAGCTCACGGGGAGAACTGCTGCAGCTGGTGGCAGTGCACGGCACCTATCACGCCGGGCAGCTGGCCATGTGCCGCCGAGCAGCCGGACATGCGGGGGTGGTCAAGGGGCCTGGACAGAGGCGTGGGACCTGAGGCGTGAGGCATGGGGCGTGAGACCTCATGCCCCATGCCCCATGCCTCACGCCCCATCGATTTCCGCAATCCGCCTCGCATGCCGCCCGCCATCAAAGGGCGTCGTGAGCCACATATCCACGATCGGCATGAGATCGGCCTCGGCGATCATCCGCTCGCCCAGCGAGATGACGTTGGCATCGTTATGGGCTCGGCCAAGTCGCGCGGATTCGGTGTTCCAGCAGAGGGCGCAGCGGATGCCCTTCACCCGATTGGCCACCATGGCTTCGCCGTTGCCCGAGCCGCCCAGCACGATGCCGCGCTCGGCCCTGCCCGCCGCCACCGCTTCCGCCACCGGACGGATGAAGAGGGGATAGTCGACCGGGTCGGTCGAGTCGGTCCCAAGGTCGGTGACCCGGTGGCCTGAGGCCGCCAGGTGCGCCTTGATGAGTTCCTTGTAGCGGTAACCGGCGTGATCCGACCCGATGGCAATGTGCATTCCGTGGCGCTCCCCGAAAAGGCGTGACTTGATCCGCACCGCAATTTAGCGACTCTTCAGTATCCCTCTCCAACCGTGTGTCCGGAGGCGTTGCATGCGCTGCGCGGTCCGTGGTTCCCTGGCGGTTCTCCTGCTCGCGTCCCAGGCCGGCCTCGTCTCGGCCCAGTCCACCAGCCCCGCGCGCCAGCTCATGGCGGGCCGCGTGGCGCCCTCGAGTGTCCGGACCGGATCGGGGCGCCCCGGTCCCGGCTACTGGCAGCAGCGCGCTGATTATCGGATAGACGTGACGCTCGATCCCGCTACCAGCCGGCTCTCGGGCAGCGAAACGATCACCTATCACAACAACTCGCCCGACTCACTGTTCTACATCTGGCTCCATGTGGAGCAGAACATCTGCGCCCCGACGAGTGTCACCAACCAGCTGCACCAGCCGCCGCTGGTCTTCCAGGACGCCACCTTCGATTTCTCCTGCCAGGATTTTGCCGGCGGCGGCAACATGGAATCGCTCACGGTCAATGGCGACAGTGCACAGCGCACGGCGTCCGGTACCACCATGCGCGTGGACCTCCCTGCGCCCATGGCTCCAGGCGCCACCAGCGAGATTGCCATCAAGTGGCACTTCACCGTGCCGCCCTACGGCGCCGGCCGGATGGGGCACGATGGCACCCTCTACGAGCTGGGGCAGTGGTATCCCCGCGTGGCAGTCTACGATGACGTGAAGGGATGGAATCACGAGCCCTACATAGGCGCGGGCGAGTTCTACCTGGAGTATGGCAAGTTCGACGTGAACGTGACGGTACCCGCGAGCTATATCGTCGCTGCCACCGGTCGGCTCCTGAACCCTGAGGAGACGCTCACGGCCGCCGAGCGCGACCGGCTGGCCCGCGCGGCCAGGAGCGACAGCGCAATCGCGATCGTCAGCGCCGCCGAAGCAGGGAAGGCCAGCACCCGTCCCACGAACAAGGGCACGCTCACCTGGCGCTTCAGCGCCGATTCGGTCCGCGACTTTGCCTTTGCCGCGGCACCCAATTTTCGCTGGGATGCGAGTGGCTACGACGGGATCCTGATCCACACCTACTATCGCCCTTCCGCCACGCTCTGGCCCGAAGCCAACAGGATGGCGCGCCACGCGGTGAAATATTTCAGCGAACAGTGGATGAAGTATCCCTATCCGCATGCGTCATCTATCGAAGGGCCCATTGAGGGGATGGAATACCCGATGATGACCTTCGACCCCACCGGGCCGGACCGGATCAACATGGGGTGGACAGTGGCGCATGAGCTGGGGCACCAGTGGACGCCGATGATCGTGGGCAGCAACGAACGGCTGTATCCGTGGATGGACGAAGGGTTCAACACCTTCATCGATCTCGGTAACGCCGCGAGCTACTTCAAGGGCACGCCGTATGGTGACTCGATCGAGGTGCATCCGCTGCACCTGTACGCCGATCACGCCATCCCCGGCGAGGAACAGCCGCTGATCACCAATCCGGTGGAGAGTCACGACCTCTTCTGGACCGGCTACCAGAAGCCGGCGCTCATGATGCAGACGCTGCGCTATCACGTGCTCGGCAAGGAACGCTTCGACGCGGCGTATCGTAACTATCTCAAGAC
>DASSHL010000331.1:0-2497 GCA_035692845.1 Gemmatimonadales bacterium | reverse complement strand
CGTGCGCACGCTGGTTCGCGAAGACCCGCGCGTCCGCCTCGTCATTACGCACGCCGATCGATCGTTCATCGATGAAGTGCATTTCGGCTCGACGCCGGCGGAAGCGGAGCGAATCTGGTGGGACATCTCGTGGGTGTGGGGGCCGCCGGAAGATCACCTGGCGACCCTGCTCGAAACGGTGGGCCCGGCGCGCTTTCTCCTGGGCAGCGGCCAGCCCTTGCGCTTGCCGGAGACGCCGCTCGCTCGGCTCGATCTGCTGGAGCTGTCCGCCGACGATCGCGCGAGGATCGAGTCGGGCAACGCCCTCGCGATCCTCGGACAGCGCTGATGGACGGGATCGCTGGGCGCATCCGCCAGGGTGTGATCGCGGCGGTGCCGGTCCCGTGCACGGGTACGGCCATCAACGAAGCGGCACAGCGCCACTACGCCGACAGCATGCGCACGGAGCCACTGGCCGGGGTGGCGGTCTGGGCTCATACCGGACGCGGCCCGCATCTCTCGCCCGAGCAGCGGCGGACAGTGCTGGAGACATGGCGCGAAGCCTTGCCCGACAAGGTGATCGTGGCGGGGGCCCACGATATCGGCACGGCGATTGACGCACGACGGCGCGGCGCCGATGCGTTGCTCATCCACCCGGTACTCGACGATCCGGTCCGGCATCATGACCGGCTGAGCCGGGAACTGCCCGGCATCGTCTTCTGGCTGTATGAGGCCGCGGGCGGCACCGCCTACGACGATGCCACGCTCCACGCGCTGCTCGACCTCCCCCATATCATCGGCATCAAGATCGCCACGCTCGACTCGGTCATGACCTACCAGCGACTCGTGACGCTGGTTCGCCAGCATCAGGGCAAGCTGATCATCACGGGCGAGGACCGCTTCCTCGGCTATTCGCTCATCGCCGGCGCGGACGCCGCACTGATCGGCATGGCAGCCTCGGTCCCGGGACTCTCCACGGCGCTCTTCGAGGCGAAGGACGCGGGTGATCATGCGCGCTTCCTGGCGCTGACCGGCGCAGCGGACGCGTTTGCTGCCCAGACGTTCTGCCAGCCGATGGAGGGATATATCCGAAGGATGCTGTGGGCCGCGGCCGCGGAAGGGCGCATCCCCGTGGAAGCATGCGATGACCCGTGGGGTCCGCCCCTCGGGGCCGACGAGCGCGAGCGGGTGACGCAGGCGGTGCGGAATGCTCAGTCGGCTTTGGGATGACTTCGAGCGGTTCGGGCGTGAACTCCCCGCTGACTGGGTCGCCCACGTGCGCCAGCGCTACGGGATTGATCTCTCCGCATCGTGCCTGGGCGTTCCACTTCCACATCCGATCGGCAAGGCGTCGGGCCAGCTTTCGCTGAATGTCCGGCAACTGGAGCAGGACCGCGAGGCAGGACTCGCGTTCATCGTGCTCAAGACCGTCATTGGCGAGCGGGCCGATGGCAGCCGGACGATGGACGCGTGGGCTACCGATGTGAGCCGCATGCAGGTGGAGCGACGCGAGGAACCGGATGGTCGCACCGGCTGGACGGTGACGTGGAAGGGAAGGGGATGGGCTGGCACGCTCGCGGAGTACGCCGGGCTGGTGCGCGCGGGGCGTGAGATCACTCGGGCTGGCGGGCCGCTGGTACTGCCTTCCGTCAAGCTGCACCTGCCGCCGGGCGACGTGGCGTTCGACGCCAACGAATACCGGCACACGCTCGATGTGCTGTATCGGGCCTGGGGCGAGGACACGCTCCTCCTCGAGAAGGACTTCTCGCCCACCCTTGCTGGCGATTCGCGCTCGAAGGATCAGGAAAGCATTCTCCGCTGGGTGCAGGACGTGCCGGATGTGGTGCGCGCTGGTGCACGCGGCCCGGTGCGCCTGGCACTCAAGCTCATGAACGCGCGCTTCGACGATGATTTCCAGCTGGAAATGCTTTCCGCGGCTGGGAGCGCGGATGCTGTCACGCTCTTCAACCGGTTGTGGGATGCGGAGCGGCAGGTGGCGTACGGCGGCTGGGCGCTCTCCGACCGGAACCTGCGGGTGCTGGACCGTGCTGGTCGCGACGGGCCGGAGCGGTCGGGCACCGGCAACGTCTGCTCCGGCCGGCAGATCATCGCCTATGCGCAACGTGGCTGCTCGTCCGTCCAGGTCCATACCGCATTCCAGCTGCCGCTCAGTGCGTATCCTGCCAGCGCAGGCAGCCGAAGCCAGCGCACCGTGCACGTACTGGTCTTCCATCCGGTGGATGGGCTGATCGCTTGCCTGCTCGAGCTCGAGCAGGCTGGCGCCCTGGTGCGGCGTGGTGGCGAGCTGCATTACGGCGATCTTTATGGAGGGGATGGCCTGCCGCATGAAGATTGAAGCCATCGAGCTGTACCAGCTGCGGCTTCCGCTGGCCGAGCCCTTCATCATTTCGGGCGGCGCGATGCATGAGCGCGAATCGCTGGTAGTGCGCCTGGCAGGATCCGGCGGTGCCGAGGGATGGGGCGAATGCCCGCCCTTTGCGCTGCCGTTCTATTCGGA
>DASSHL010000330.1:0-3383 GCA_035692845.1 Gemmatimonadales bacterium | reverse complement strand
GCCGCCTGACGGCGCGCCGCGCGGCGGGCGGAATGACGATGTCTCCTACATCTCCTACTGGTATCCGCAGATGGGGGTCTATGATGACGTGGAGGGATGGACCGCCGATCTCTATCGCACCAATTCCGAGTTCTACATGGGTTACGGTGATTATGACGTGAGCCTCACCGTACCCGAGAAGTTCCTGGTCACCTCGACCGGCGTACTGCAGAACGCCGCCGACGTACTGCAGGAAGGACCCCGGCAGCGCCTCGCGCTGGCGCAGACCGCCGACACCGCCGTGCACGTGGTGACGGCAGCCCAGCTCGCCGCCGGTGAAGCGACACAAGCTGGCACCGGCGGCAAGCTCACCTGGCATTTCACGGCGAAGAACGTGCGCGATGTCTCCTGGGGCACGTCGGGCAAGTTCAACTGGGACGCGACGCACGCGTCGACCGGCGCCGGCACCTCCGCCATCAACGCTTTCTGGCTCGACGGCGACGATCCGGCCGTCTGGGGCCACGAAGCGCGCTACGTGAAGGCGTCGATCGAGCTCCTGTCGAAGTTCCTCTGGCCCTATCCCTACCCCTCCATGACGGCAGTCCATGGTCCGTCCAGCTGCGGCGGCATGGAATACCCGATGATGACCTGCCTCGGCGGCTCGCGCGACACCACCGGACTCTTCGGCGTGACGGTCCACGAGACCGGCCACATGTGGTTCCCGATGCAGGTGGGCTCCAACGAGAAGCGCTACAGCTGGCAGGACGAGGGACTGACCCAGTTCGACGAAGGCAATGCGGAAGCGGCGTTCTTCAACACCACCGACTCCAGCACCATCACGCAGGCGAGGCAGGTCTATCTTGCCATCGCACGTTCGGGCCGGGAAGTCGAGATCATGCGCTGGGGCGATTTCTATCCCGATCGCAACGTGTACAGCGTCGCGACATATCTCAAGACGGCGACGGTGCTCGACATGCTGCGCGCCCTCCTGGGGCCGGACACTTTCATGAAGGCATATCGCGAATACGGCCGGCGCTGGCAGTACAAGCACCCGACGCCGTACGATCTCTGGAACACGTTCGACGACGTTTCCGGACAGAACCTCTGGTGGTTCTGGCGTAGCTGGTTCTTCGAGACGTGGCAGCTGGATCAGGCGGTGGGGAGCGTCACGCCAGGTGCCAATGGCACCACGATCGTGATCCAGGACAAGGGGCTCGTGCCGATGCCGTCAAACGTGACGGTGACCTACGACAACGGAAAGTCGGAGGTGCTGACGGTGCCAGTGGAGACCTGGCTGAATGGTGCCAGGGAAGCCACGCTGGTCGCACACGGTGGGACCGTCACGAAGGTGGAGATCGACGCCGCGCACGCGTTCGCGGATGTGGATGCAGCCAATAATCTCTGGAAGAAGTGATCCTTCAAGACGGACACGAGACGCGGGACGCGAGACACAGCTTTCGCGTCCCGCGTCTCGCGTCCGCCGTGCCGGCCGCAGGCCGCGGAAGATGCCAGGTCGGATCGGGATGCCATGTGGCGGCCGCAGGCCGCGGAGGATGCCAGGTCGGATTGGGATGCCATGGGGCGGCCGCAGGCCGCCCGTACACGGGCCTGGGGAGATCGGCTAGCTGGGGTGGACGCGCGATCCTGGCAAGCGCCGCGAGTGCCACGCCACGCTCGGATTCGCCTCGATATATCGACGGACTCGATCGAAGTGCCGCTGGCCGCGAATGATCGAATCATGAAAGCTGCGATGCCAGATTTCGAATGCGGGAGGCGATGGCAGTCGACGAACCCGGCTGGTTGCCGCAGCCTTGAATCCATTCATCATCGCAGTGAGCGTCGTGTCGCACCGATCCCGGTCGTTGGGATTCAAACCCACCAGCGCGTGAAAGTGATCGGGCATGACGATGAACTCATCAAGCGAGACGTCCCGGCGCAGATCGGCCGTTCGCTCCCATTCGGCGGCGACGATCGAGCCAACCTCCGAGAGCATCACTCCATTTGACCCCAGTGTCCCGAAGAGAGGCTGATGCCGCTTGGCGTTGATCGTGACGAAATACCACTTTCGCGTGGAATAGTCGAAGCCCCTGAGCCGCGGACTTGTGCGGCTTCGGCGGATGAGCGTGCGGATCGGCATTCCCCATGATGGCAGCCGATGCCGCGTGGTGCAGCATCAAGAAAA
Source organism: Gemmatimonadales bacterium (assembly GCA_035692845.1). Classification (GTDB taxonomy): domain Bacteria; phylum Gemmatimonadota; class Gemmatimonadetes; order Gemmatimonadales; family GWC2-71-9; genus CAMLHP01. Next base: position 1,222 of record DASSHL010000330.1, on the reverse strand, counting down.
TGCCTTGCCCATCATCCCGCCTCAAATCCCGATCTTTCCAGGCCCGTGTACGGGCGGCCTGCGGCCGCCCCCTCGGCGCGCGATCTCACCCAAGCGCCTCTCGCGGCCTGCGGCCGCCCCCTCGGCGCGCAATTTCACCACGGGCCTCTCGCGGCCTGCGGCCGCTCGCCAACACGTCTCAGAGCCGCGCTTCATATCCCTCCGGAACAACCGATCGCATTTGCCGGAAGCCCTCGAGCCAATCCCACGGCATATTGCTCGCTTTCATCAATGCTTCCTGATACTTCCACGCAACGTGCTGCAACCATGGAATGTGCTTCTCCTGAAATCTCGTGATGCCTTGCTCACGGTCAGCCCGATGCACCGCCGCCGCTCCATACAACTCGATGGCCAGATAGTGGGGCTTGCTGTGAATATCATTGTTGAACGGGCTGTAATAGATCCCACAGAGACAGGCTGGCGCTCCCTGCCAGTACTGACACTTCTCGGTCGCGACGACGGCCCTCAATTCGGATGCCACAAGGGTATCCCCGTGAGGCCACATGGCCAGCGCGGCCCGAACAGCGGCGCTGATCTTCGACTGGTCCCTGCTGTCGGCTGGCCGCCGATCAAGGACGCGGAGGCAGAAACCCCGGTCCTCGATCGTGTCAGCGCGTCGCATATCCCGCCAGGCCTTGGGGAGCTCGTGCAGATAGCCGGGGGACATCAGGCTCTTCAGGATCTCGAAGTCGAACTTCACGCGGCCTCCGTCACGAGCATCAAACAACTTACGATCACCGGCTGACCTCGGCGAGGCGGGCGGCTATATTCTCCAATTGGAGAAGTGAGGCAGGCCGCCTCACGCGCCGCTGCCACGCATTCAAGGACCGATCATGCCCGCAGTCATGCCCGACCGCACCAAGCCATCCACCCAGCGCCCGCCCTTCAAGGTCAAGGACCTCTCGCTTGCCGAGTTCGGCCGGAAGGAAATCCGGCTGGCGGAGCACGAGATGCCGGGCCTGATGGCGCTCCGCGCCGAATACAAGGGCAAGCGTCCGCTGGCCGGCGCGAAGATCATGGGATCGCTCCACATGACGGTGCAGACCGCCGTCCTGATCGAGACGCTGGTCGAGCTGGGCGCCGAGGTGCGGTGGGTGTCCTGCAACATCTTCTCGACCCAGGACCATGCGGCGGCCGCCGTCGCGGTCGGGCCCGATGGCACGGTCGAGAAGCCGGCGGGCAT
>DASSHL010000329.1:0-11122 GCA_035692845.1 Gemmatimonadales bacterium | reverse complement strand
CGCCGAATCTGCAGCAGCAGCATGGGCGGGGTGGAACGAGGCGCATATACCCGCACCGGCAGCCCGGCGCGCGCGCCGTAGGCGCTGCTTGCGACGCCAGCATTGCCCGCGGTCGGCAGCACGATCCCCTGCGCGCCCCCTGCCTGCGCACGGGTGACGGCCGCCGAGATTCCGCGTGACTTGAACGCGCCGGTCGGATTAACCCCTTCGTCCTTGATCCAGAGATCGTTCAGGCCGATTCGTCGGGCTGTCCGCGGCACAGCCAGCAGCGGCGTGTCACCTTCACCCAGCGACACCGGCTCCTCACCCGGAAGGAGGGGAAGCCAGTTCGCGAACCGCCACATGCTTCGGCCTCGTCGCACTGCGGCCCGGTCCTTCAGCGTGTAGCGCCGGCGCGGATACCGCACCAGCCACGGGTGGCCACAGGCGCACAGGGTGGGCAGGCCGTCCGCCGAAGCAGTTGCGTCGCACGCGGGGCAGGACAGAATCCAGTCAAATCCGGTTCGGGTCATTGCTTGAGATGTTCGAGGATGCGGGTGGCGAGCCCATCCGAGAATCCGGGGAGGGCAGCGATTTCCTGGTGCGTGGCGGTGCGGACGCCGGCGAGACTCCCGAATCGTTCGATCAGGAGGTGCCGCCGACTCGCGCCGATGCCGGGAATGTTGAGGAGTTCCGACGTGAGGGTGCGCGCCGTGCGCCGCTTCCGGCTGAATGCCACGCCGAAGCGGTGCGCCTCGTCTCGCGCGCGCTGCAGCAGGCGGAGCGACGGTGCGCGCCGCCCCAGCCGCAGGCTTTCGGCGCGGCCCGGCATGAAGACTTCCTCTTCCTTCTTGGCCAGGCTGATGATCGGCACATCAGTGACATTGAGCTCATGCGCAGCCTTGAGAGCAGCGCTGAGCTGGCCCTTGCCGCCGTCAATGACCATGAGGTCGGGCAGTGGCAGCTGTTCATCCCGGCGGCGCGTGAGGAACCGCGTCACCACCTCATGGATGGCCGCGAAATCATCCTGCTGTGCCAGCCCCTTGATGCGGTAGCGGCGATACTCGCTCTTGCGTGGGCGGCCTGCCTCGAACCACACGAGCGATCCGACGATGTCCCTGCCCTGGTTGTGGCTGATGTCAATACAGACGAAGCTGCGCGGCACCGTATTCAGCCCGAGGTCGCGGCCAAGGGCGTACACGGGATCCTCGGCACGCTCCTCGGTTTCAAAGGATTCGATCCGCAGGCTCTCCAGGAGGTGGCGGGCATTGTCATCGGCGAGCGCGAGCCAGCGTGCCGCGGTGCCGCGCTGCGGCGTGCTCCACTGCGCATCCGGGAGCAGTGCCTGCAAGGCTTCGAGGTCGGCAGGCGGAAAGGGCAGTACTACCCTGCGTGCCCTTCCCTCGGCGAGGGCGTAGAAGCGCACCAGAAAGGCCGAAAGCACCGCGTCATCGGCCTCCTCCTCGACGCTCTCGAGAAAGCGATGCTCCCGCGCAATGACGCACCCGTCCCGGACCCGGAGCAGGACGCCCACGGCGTCATCACCGTCGCGTGCGTAGCCGATCGCATCGGCGTCGCCGGTCCCGATCACCTCGACGGCAGCCGGCTCCTCCAGACGCTCGAGCCACTTGAGCGCATCTCGCAGCTCCTGGGCCCGCTCGAAATCTTCCCGCTCCGCGGCGCGGAACATGGCGGTCCGCACCCGCTCACGCACATCAACGGTGCGCCCTTCCAGGAAATCGAGCACCTCGCCGATCATGGCGCGGTAGTCCGCTTCCGATTGCCACCCGACGCAGGGAGCCTTGCAGCGGCCGATGTGATAATCGAGGCATGGGCGCTCCCTTCGTTCGCGGGGAATGTCGTCGGGGCAGCTCCGCACCGTATACAGGCGCCTGATGATGGCGAGAGTCCGGCGGAGCAGGCCGACGTCGGTGAACGGCCCGAAATACCGTGCGCCGGGAATGTTCCGGCGGCGGGTAACCAGCACACGCGGAAAGGGGTCACCCAGGGTGACCGCAATCGATGGATAGCTCTTGTCGTCCTTGAAGACGACGTTGAACCGGGGACGATATTCCTTGATGAGGTTGTTCTCGAGCACCAGCGCCTGCGCCTCGTCCGGCACGACGATGGTCTCGACGTCCGCGATCCGCGTACGCAGGAGGCGATTCTTGGGGCTGTCAGTGAAATCAGCGGCGAAGTAGCTCCGCACCCTGCTGGAGAGGCGCTTGGCCTTCCCCACATAGAGGATGTTGCCCTCAGCGTCCTTCCACAGGTAGACGCCTGGCGTGTCGGGCAAGGTGGCGAGCTTACGCTGGAGCTGGTCAGGCGGATCGATCATGGGTTCAGGCGGCCAAGCAGGACGCGCGCTTCGGGCACGCGAAGGGCGATAGCAGCAAACAGATACGTAAGGCCAAAAGTTCCGGCGATCACGAGCCCGCGAAGCTTCGGGCCACCCAGCGGAACCCAGCTGAGGAGGGCCCACGATACGGCTACGGCGACGAGTGCTGCGACCCAGAGCCGCGCAACGAAGCTTGCCGGAACGCCGGTGTTGCCAATGCGGCGATTGAGCGCCCGTCGCAGCAGCGTGAACTCGATCCAGGCAGCGAGGCCGGCAGACGCCGTAAGCCCTGCCGCACCCCAGCGCGAGTCGTAGCCAAGCAATCCAGGCAGGCGCAGGGCCGCAAACCAGCCCAGGGCAACTGTAAGGAGCACCCGGATGACGCCGTAGCGCAGGGGCGTACGGGTATCACGGAGCGCGTAGAACGTGGATGAGTAAAGCCTGCCCAATGTCCCGGCGAGGAGTCCCACGGCGGAGCCGCCCAGAATACTCCAGACCGTCATGCTGTCCTCCGCGGTGAATCGACCGCTCTGGAACAGCAGCGCCGCCAGGACATGCCCGATGGCGAGGAAAGCAGCGGCGGACGGCACCACGAAGAAGGCGATATGCCGGAGGCCCGCCTGGAGCCGCTCACGCAGGTAACCATGCACCGCGGCATCCGCGCCACGCGCGCTCGACATGGCAGGCAGCTCAGCCGCCGAGACCGACATGCCGAAGAGACTGACCGGCAGGGTGTAGAGCATCTGGGCGTATGCCAGGTTGGCGAGAGCGCCCAGTGGCAGGAATGACGCAATGAGCGTGTCGACGTACGCTGAAATCTGGGTGACGCCCCGAGCCACGAATGCGGGCCCGAAGTTGCGGATGACCTCGCGCACGTCAGGATCACGCCGTGCGAAACCGAGCCTGATACCGTCCAGCAGCCTCAGGACCGACGGGAGCTGGACCAGCATCTGGAGCAGGCTCCCGGCTACCGATGCCCACGCTGCGTAAATGGCGAGCTGGCTGGGCGCGCTGGTTCCACCAAAGCCGATGAGCGCACCGATGATCGCCACGTTCCACGCGATCGGCGCGGCATAGGACAGGAAAAAACGGTGGTGGCTGTTGAGGATTCCCAGGCACCAGGCTGAGAGCACCAGCAGGCCTGTGCCGGGAAAGATGATGCGCACCAGTGTGACGGCGAGCTCGCGCCGCTCGCCACTGAAGCCCGGCGCGATCAGGTTGATGAGCCACGGCGTGAGCAGGACCCCGGCCAGCACCAGCACTGCGATCACGGTACCCAGCAGGGTCGCCACCGCACCTGCCACGCGACGCGCGTCGTCACGCCGGTCTTCGCCCAGCAGTCCGGCGTAAACCGGAATGAAGGAGGCGGAGAGCGCTCCTTCACCGAAAAGATTCTGCAGGAAGTTGGGAATGCGGAAGGCGGCCTGCCACGCATCTGCCGCGCCGCCTGCACCCAGGAAGTGGGCGATTGCCGCGCCGCGCAGGAACCCGACGATCCGGCTGGCGAGGATGCCGGCCGCTACCATCACCGCCGGGCGCCGGCGGGGACTCAGGATGCGCTCGGCGGCGGCAGCGGAGGCCGCGCGGGGGCGTCCTCGACCAGGTGCTGAAGGAAGGCGTTGTCCTCCTTCAGCGTTTCCACGCTGCGGGTGAGGTCATCAACCTCCGCTTCGAGCAGCTCAACTTTGCGCGCCAGCTCGGCCAGCTCGGGTGTGACCGTCTCCGGCCCCTCGAGCCGGCGCGCGATGGCCCGGCCAATCGGCGAGTCCAGCAGGATTCCGAGAATCGGAATCAGGAGGGCCAGGAGGAGTACCAGCGCGACGATCCACATGGTGCCGAGTCTAGGCGGGAACGCGTGGCCCTTCAAGGGCCGACTGGTAGCTCGCGAGCGCGGCCTCCCGTACCGCCCCCATCACCGGCAGGCCGAAGCGCGCCAACGGTTCCATCACGCAGAGCATCCGCTCCTGGGGGCGGCCGGCCGGCAGTACGAAGGTGCGGGCTCGCACGAGCTGCCGCAGTTCGGTTTCGTGCCGCCGCTTGAGGCCGCGGATCAGTCGGCGCTCAAGCCGGCTGATCTCGAACTCTACCCGCCGGGCCGATCCTTCCGCCGAGCGCTCGAGCGGAGCCGCAATGGAGGCGGCTTCCCCGCCCAGCACCTGGAACTGTGCCCGCATCGAGCGTCGCAAGTCGTTGAGCGCCGTCACGGTGGTCGGCGTGAGGCGGTCTGCCGCGGCAATTGCAAGCACATCACGCGCGGGATCGCGCAACTCCTCGAGCGAGAGGCCAAACCTGGCCAGCATTCGATCGGTGTAGGAATCCACGATCAGTCCGCTCCAGCGCGGCACGGCCGCGGTGCGGTGCACGCCGAGTGTCTCGAAGACGGCACTCGCGAGTGCGAGGTAGCGCAATTCCCCAGGGCCAGCACAGTACCCCACCGTGCCCAGCAGTTCGCTCTCAAGGACCGGCCGAAGCAGGACGTTGGCAGAGAGCCGCTGCGGTTCGTGCTCGGCAATTCGTTCCAGGTCGTCGATCGATAGCGACTGCCCGGCCCGGCGAAGCCGGAAGCCCGAACCATCGCTCACGATGCGATCGCGGCCGTCCGGGCCATCGAGCATGACGAGCGTGGCAGCGGGATCGTGCTCCACACCCGGATTGCGTCCAGCCCTCTGGAGTTGCCCTGCCCGCTCCTGCAGCTGCCCGCTCAGCTTCACGTGCTCCCGCAGGGCTCGCAACAGCAGGGGGGCGCCAGCGCGCTTGAACGGCTCCACGGTGCTGTCGAGCACCAGCACCCCGAGCGGTGCTAGCAGCTCGGCGAGCATGTGGCAGGTGGCACCGGCCAGCGTCTGCCCTGGCACAAACCAGTGCTCGAGCAGATCGAGTACCGGCCCAGCGGCGGGAGCGCCGACGTGGCCCCTCCCAAAGCGATCCACGATCGCACCGACGTCGGCGCCCAGTGTCTCGCGCCAGAGCGGCGCCATGGGTGCGCCCGGTTCACGCTCCGGCAGCGCGTCGGTAATGAGCTGGCCCTGATCATCGAGCCAGTGTGCACCGCGAGCCTCATCCCAGTCATGGTCGTCGCCGGCCACCCAGAAGACCGGAATGACTGGTCGCTGCCAGCGTTCCTCCAGCAGCCGTGCCAGTGCTGCCGCCGAGAGGGCCTTGTGCAGGGTGTAAAGCGGGCCAAGGAAGAGCGCGGGCTGCTGGCCGGTTGTCACCGTGACGGCGTTCGGCAGTGACAGGCGTGCGGCCAGGGCGTCAACGCCGGCCGCCGGGACAATGGCGGGCAGGACCGAGGGCGAAATGGAGCTGGCCCGTTCGGCCACGACCGGCATCGGAGCCAGCGGGTGATTGGCAACGATGCGAAAGCTCATGCCGTCACCTGCCCGCCCAGCACGAGGCGCGGCTGTGCCGGCCCGGGAGCGGCGCCGTTGTAGTCGCCCATCTGGAAGCGGATGGTCACCCCTGCAGCGCCGAGCATCGCCTGCAATTCATCGGCGTCAAACAGGCGGACACGCTCGAACCAGGAGCGGCCATCGCCGCTGCGAAGGGACTTGCACACAAAGCGGCCGCCGTCGGTGAGGCGTCGGCTGACCTCGATGGGCGTGCCGTGCAGGGAAAGTGATTCGTGGGCCACCAGCGACCGGCGCACCAGGTCCGAGTTCAGGAAATCGAGCACGAACCAGCCGCCGGGCCGCACTGTCGTGACCATCTCGTGGAGCGCGCTCTGGTGTTCTGCTTCGCTGTCAAAGTACCCGAAGCTGGTGAACAGGTTGACGGTCAGGTCCATGGAGCCGGGCCGGACTGGGAGCGAGCGCATGTCAGCGCGTACGAGCGGCGCACCGCTGGCGAGCTGTGCCCGGCGCAGCAGGGCCAGCGACAGATCGACGCCGATGCACCTTGCCCCGGCGTCTTCGAACGCGCGTGCGTGCCGGCCGGGACCGCAGGCCACGTCAAGCACCCGCATGCCGTCATGCCACGGCAGGCGCTGTTCCAGCGCGGCCACGAGGCGGCCCGCGTCAGCGTCGTCGCGATGCGGATAGAGCGCCAGGTATTCCTCGTTGAACCACTCCTCGAACCATTCCGTCATGGTGTCATCTGTCCCGCCGCGCCTTGTGATACGGCTCGCCGCGCAGGATGGTCCAGGCCCGGTAAAGCTGCTCCAGTGCGATGACCCTGGCGAGTTCGTGCGGCAAGGTGAGGGGGCCGAGACTCCAGCGCGCGTGTGCCTGGTCCAGCAGGCCATCCTCCAGCCCGTGAGAGCCGCCGACCAGGAGCGCGAGTGGCCGGGCCCGGAGCTGCCAGCGGCTCACCTGCTCCGCCAGTTGCGCGCTGGACCACGCATCGCCGGTCCGGGCCAGACAGACAAGATCACTTCCCTCGGGCACGCGCGCGCGGAGGTGAGCGCCTTCCTCCCGTCGCTGCACCTCTGGCGTCGGGGCGCGCGACGCCTCCCGTACTTCCACCTCATGCACCGAGGTGTAGCGTGAGAGGCGCCGCAGGTAATCGTCACACGCCTCGCGGAAGCTGGGCCGCAGGCGGCCGACCGCGAGGAGCGTGACGTCCATCAGGCATAGATCCCGCGGAGCCGGTGAACTTCCGCCACCCGCTCGATGGCCAGCATGTAGGCACCGATGCGGTTGCTGGTCTGGTACTTGTCCGACATCGCGGTCACTTCGTCGAAGGCCCGCACCATGATGCGCTCAAGGCGGGAATTAACGGTCTCCTCATCCCAGAAGTAGCCGCCGCGATCCTGGACCCACTCGAAGTAGCTGACCGTGACACCGCCCGCGTTGGCGAGAATGTCGGGGATGACGAACACCCCCTTCTCGTCGAGGATCCGGTCCGCGTTGGCGGTGGTGGGACCATTGGCGCCTTCGCAGATGATGCGCGCCTGGACGTCGCGCGCGTTCTTGCTGGTAATGACATTCTCGAGCGCCGCCGGCAGGAGCACTTCGCAGGGCAGCTTCAGGAGCTCATCATTGGTCACCGCTTCCCCGCCCGGGAACCCGGCGAGGAGGCGCTTGGCGCGGATGTGCTCCTGGGCTGCGTCGAGATCGAGACCCTTGTCGTTGTAAATGCCACCCGACTTGTCGCTGATGGCCACGATGCGGGCGCCCTGGGCCTGAAGCAGGCGCGCTGCGACCGATCCGACATTGCCGAACCCCTGCACGGCGATGCGCGCTCCGTCGATCGGGATGCCATGGCGCCGGAGCGCCTCGCGGGTGACGAACATGCACCCCCGTCCCGTGGCCTCGCGCCGCCCCAGCGAGCCACCCAGCGAGACCGGCTTGCCGGTGACGACGGCGGTAACCGTATGGCGCTTGTGCATGGAATAGGTGTCCATGATCCACGCCATCACCCGCTCGTTGGTGTTGACGTCCGGCGCGGGGACATCGGAATCAGGTCCCAGCACCTCGATGATGCTCGAGGTATAGCGCCGGGTCAGGCGCTCGATTTCGGTCGCCGACATCTCCGACGGATCGCAGATGACGCCGCCCTTGGCACCGCCGAACGGGATGTTGACGATCGCGCACTTCCATGTCATCCACGCCGCGAGCGCTGTGACCTCGTCCAGGCTCACGTTCATGTCAAAACGGATGCCCCCCTTGGCCGGGCCACGCGACGTGTTGTACAGCACGCGATAGCCGGTGTACACCTCGAGCTCGCCGTTGTCGCGCGGCACCGGGATGGAGACGGTGATCTGCTTTTCGGGATTCCGGAGGATCTTGTAGATCCCCCCATCGAGATTGAGCTTTTCCGCGGCGTAGTCGAAGCGCGACATCATCGCCTCGAACGGGTTCTCCTCGGAGAGGAAGCGGTCCTTGTCAGGACGGATGATCGGGCGGGTGGCACCTGATGAATTGGGGCTGGTCATGGATGCTCCGGACTACGCTCCGGCAGATGGTGAGGTCCCGCGGGTGAACACCACACGTCAGCCGGTCGCGGCCGACGCAACGACTGCGTCAAGTGCGGCGGTCAGTGCCTCGCCGCCTGATTCCCAGGTGAGATCGATGACGGCCACGAGCGGCTCGGCCACTCGCGCGGGCCACCGGTCACGGAGCTTGGCCGCGTCGAGCTCCGAGATGACCACGAAGTCAGCGCGCCGGGCCGCGTGCGCGAGCCACGCCACGTCCTCGTCACGCAGTTCGCCTGCGGCCTCCCAGGTCGCCACCTGCACGGCGGCACCGGTCGCCTTGACCTGCGAAACGAAGGCGCCTGGATCCGCACTGCCGGAGGCGGCCACGACACGGCGACCGGCCAGCGCCGCCGCCGGCTGTTCCGCGCCCGAGACCAGAGTCTCGAAATGGCGTACGCCCAGGTGCGCTATCGCGATCGGCGCGCTTGAGGTCGCCGCCACCATCTGCGCCAGGACGTCAGCTGCCTCGCGCGTGGCACGCTTCCGGGTAATGACAATGGCGTCTGCATCTCGCAGCGAGCTCCACGGCGCACGCCAGGGCCCGGCCGGCACCGGCCAGCGCACCGCGCGGCTGGTTTCCGCACCGAGCACCACAACCCGCAACGCAGCATCCGGTTCCCGCAGAGGGAGGTCCGCTTCAACCAGCGCCAGCCGTGCGCCTGCCTCTGCCAATCGCCGCAGGTCCTCGGACGCCGCGAGTCCCGACGTGACGCGCGCCGCCGGCACGGCATGCTCGAGGGCAGCACGGGCCCACCGCGACTCCCGCCGCAGGATGATGCCAGGTTCGGCACCGGTCGCGGCCAGATGGCGCGCAGCCCATGCCAGCACGGGACCCTTGCCGGAGTCGCCGACCGTGAGATTGCCAAAGGAAATGACGGGAATGACGGAACGTGACGCCGTTGCCCGGCCTTGCCGGCGAGCGACGGCGCGGGCGGCGGTGGACAGGCGCCAGAGACCCGCGGCAGGAAGCAACGCCAGACGCGCCAGGCGCGCATCGAGCCGCCTGCTTGTCCACAACCATCGCATCAGCCTGTGGGTACTGCCCCTGCGCGCCAAGCCCTGCTCCGTCCAAGAGTTGGGGGGCGAAATGTAGCCGGAGGAGAGCTACCGATCTACTACCCGTGCCATCATGACGGCCTCAGCCACGAGCTGGCTGTCCACGTATGCCTTGCCTGCGAGCCGGACGGTGGCGCCGCGATCCTGCAGCACCTCGACCTCCATCCGGAGCTGGTCGCCCGGTACAACGGGCCGTCGGAATTTCACGTCATCCAGCGACATGAAATACACCACCTTGCTCGAAGGATCGTCCAGATGGGACAGCATCAGGACGCCGCCAGTCTGTGCCATCGCCTCGACAATCAGCACGCCGGGCATGATGGGATGCCCGGGAAAATGGCCCTGGAAGAACGGCTCATTGATCGTGACATTCTTGAGGCCCACGATCCGCTTGCCAGCCTCGGCTTCGAGGATGCGGTCCACCAGCAGGAGTGGATAGCGATGCGGCAGTGCGGCCATGATGCGCGCGATGTCCAGCATGCCCCTCCCGCTGCGTTGGTGGTGAACAGCCGACAGGCGGCCTCCGGAATCCCGGCGACCGCCTGCCGCGTGTAGTGCGGGGTCTTATTGACCCGGTGTCTTCAGCTCCGCAATGGCCTTGTCGCTGAGATCGAGCGAGCGATCGGCGGTCACAATCGCCTGGCTCCCCAGGTCGAACACGATGGCGTAGCCGCCCGCCTGGCGCAACTTCTCGATGACGGCCTGCGCCCGGTCCTGCACGGGCCCGAGAAGCTCCTGCTGGCGCTGCACCATCTTCTGCTGCAGCTCGTTTCCGCGCTGCTCCATCTGGCCCTGCTGCTGCTGCAATTCATCGCGCTTGGCCTGGCGAGCCGCCGGGCTCAGCAGCGTGGCTTGGGTCTGGAACGCGGCGGCAGCCGAATCGAGTCTCGACTGGAGCTGCTGGAACTCGGTGCGGGACGTGGCAACTTCCTTGGCGAACGTGGATTCGGCCTGGGCATAGCCGGGTGTCTCCGACAGCACCTTCTGCATGTTCACGAAGGCCACCTTGGCGGGCGCAGCGGTCTGCTGCGCCGCCGCCGAGGACGGCAGGGCAACGAACAGCGGCAGGAGGGCAAGGGCAAGCAGGCCCCGAACGACATACTTCATGCGACGATCACTCCAGTTGGGGTCAGTCCGCGACAACATCAGAAGAAATTGCCGACCTTGATATGGAACATCCATCCCGGGTTCGGCTTCCCGTTTATGTCCTTCTTGTCGAACCCATATGCGAGATCCACGCCAATCGGCCCCAGCGGCGAGATCAGCGCCACACCGACGCCTGCGCCCCGGAAGAGCCGGGTGGGATCCCACTGGCGGCTGGTCCGGTACACGTTGCCCGCGTCGAGAAAGGTACTGACGTAGAACGACTGGTTCAGGCGCGCGCCAGTTTCAACAGTAAACGCGGCAAACGATTTTCCGAAGGCCTGCGGGGAGGCGCGATCGCCACCTGCAGACGGGTCGAAGCCGTCCGGAGTAATGGAGAATTCGTCGTAGCCCCGGAGCGGAATGCCGAACTGCACGCCACCCAGAGAGTACTGCTCGAAGGGGAAATTGCTGGCGTCGCCGAAGATGAATCCCGACTTGGCAGTGAAGCCCAGCACCAGCTGTACCCCGCCCCCGAAGGGGCCGTTCCCACCAATCGTCCCGAGGGGGGCGTACCAGTGTCCCTCGACGTCCACTTTCTGGTAATCGCCTGTTCCACCCAGAAACCCGCCATTCAGTTCGCCCGCCACGCTGAGCTGGGTTCCCGCTGTCGGGAACGGCAGGCCGATCCGGTTATCCCGGAGGAGGCGCAAGCCGAGGGTCGAGCGCGTGCAGTTGTTACAAACGAA
>DASSHL010000328.1:0-2383 GCA_035692845.1 Gemmatimonadales bacterium | reverse complement strand
GCCCGGCGAGACGCTGGTGGACGGGCAGCCAAGGCAGTAGCAATACCCGGCGTTCTACTGCCAGCCGGTCTCGCATCTCCGACGAATCGCGGTGCCGCCGTGTTGCGCGGTCTGCGTCCGCGCTCCTTATTTGACCCGGTTGCCGCTCCGCTCACGCACTGGCGTGGCGCGAGCAGCATCGTATTCCAGCACAGACCAGAGAGGTCCCATGAGTCGGAATCGGAACCACGGTGCCGCGGACCTCTGCGCCCTCACCCTCCTGGCCTGCGGCAAGCACGACGGGGCAGGTTAGTCGACGATGATCAACTGTTGCGCCGGTACATGCGGCGCCATCGCCACGCAGTTTGACACGGCCCGGGCCGAGGGCGACCTCCGGCAGTACAACGCGAACCAGCTGAACCCCACGACTCGCCTGCTTCGGGATGCCGTAGTGCGCGCCGGCGGCGGCCGGACGCTGCTGGATGTCGGTGCGGGCATCGGAGCCGCAACCCTGGAGCTGCTGGCCGCCGGCTTCTCGACGGCCATCACCGTGGATGCGTCGCCGGCCTTTGTGGCCGTGGCACGCCGTGAAGTGGAGGCACGCGGCCTGGCCAGCCGCGTGACCATCCTGGAGGGCGACTTCGTCGATTCGGCCGAGGCGCTACCCGCTGCCGATGTCGTGATCATGGATCGCGTGGTCTGCTGCTACCCGGAGTATGCCCCTCTGCTCGAACAGGCGCTCCAGCACAGCGATCATCTCTTCGGCTACGCGTATCCGCGCGACCGCTGGTACGTTCGGCTGGCGATGGCGTGGGAGAACGCTTGCCGAGCCTTGAGGCGGAACCCGTTCCGCGCGTTTGTGCACTCGGCCAGCGCCATGGAAGCCATCATTCACGCGCACGGGTTTGTCCGGGCAAGCCGTACCGGCACGCTGGCCTGGTGTGTGGATGTGTATCACCGAGATGATGCTTGACGGCCAGCCAGCGTGCCGGTGATACGGCGCAGTGGCTGCCGTTCGCGACTGTCGAAATGCCCCAGTACGAGCAATGCCTCGGTGCGATCCGCTGGTGCCAGACGGTGTCGGGCGCCTGGGAGTCCCCTGACAGCCTGACCACGCTGCTGCAGAAGGCGCTAAACTGAAGGCCGCACGCATCGCGAAGGCCTGCCCTCCTGAACCGGGACGGAGACCACCATGCCCAGCCGCAAGCGAGACAGGGATTCCAGGTCCGCCGCCAGGACACTTCCCCAGGGCATGGTCACCGGCAAGGCGAGCCCCGCCAAGGCAGCAGACGGTGACAAGCCGGTCTTCGCCTACATCGCCAGCTTGCCGCAGCCGCAGCGCGGCATCGCCGAAAAGATCGATGCCCTGGCGGCCACGACGCTGCCCGGCCTGCAGCGCTCCGTGAAGTGGGGAATGTCGTACTATGGCGTCGGCGATGGCTGGTGCTTCTGCTGCGGTGGCTTCGCGAAGCACGTCAAGCTCATGTTCGTGAACGGCGTGACGCTCACGCCGGTGCCGCCGGTGACGCCGGTGGCGATGGGCAAGTCTACCCGGGGCGTGGAACTCGAGTCCGTGGAAGACCTCGACGCACGGCAGGTCGCGGCGTGGATGAAACAGGCCACGGCTGTGCCTGGTGTCGGTGGGAAGAAGCGATAACTGCGCCAGGCACCAGGGAGACATCATGACAGTTAAGCGCATGGACAACATTGGCATCGTGGTGGAGGACCTCGATGCCGCCGTCGAGTTCTTCACCGAGCTTGGCCTCACCCTTGAAGGCCGCATGCCCATCGAAGGCGAATGGTCCGGGCGCGTCACCGGCGTGCACGGCCAGCGGGTGGAGATCGCCATGATGCGCACCCCCGACGGCCACAGCCGCCTGGAGCTCTCGCGCTTCGATGCCCCCGCCATTGCATCGGATCACCGCACGGCCCCCGTGAACTCGCTGGGATACCTGCGCGCCATGTTCACCGTCGTTGACCTCGACGACACCCTTGAGCGGCTCAGCACGCTCGGCGCGACCGTGGTTGATGAAGTCGTGAATTACCAGGATATCTACCGGCTCTGCTACATCCGGGGCCCGGAAGGAATTCTCCTGGGGCTCGCCGAGGAGCTTCAGCAGCAGTAGTGCCGGGCCAATCCGATCGAACGAAAGCGCGACACATCAACCAACCCGAGTGACCATGCATTCACAGACCCGGGCGAAGCCCATCATGCGCAGGCCACTCAGCCTGCTGGCGGCCCTCGCCTGCACCGCGACATTTCTCCAGGGTTGCGACTCCAGCGAACGGAACCTGGCCGGCGACTGGGACGTGTACATCGCGCTCTCGGCGCAGCCGAAGTTCGGCTTCGAGGGATGGCGGCGCATGGCCTACGCGCACTTCGCCGGCCGGGACTCCGGCAACG
>DASSHL010000327.1:0-3267 GCA_035692845.1 Gemmatimonadales bacterium | reverse complement strand
CCACGACTGGTCGGACTACTTCACGCCGTTAAGGGCGGCGTTCAGGGCGTCGACATCTGCACCGGGAGGGATGCCATCGGTGCTGCCCGAGTAGTAGGGGCTGCTGCTGTTGAGCGTATAGTCGCCGGTCGCATAGTCCGTCATGCCGACGGTGAGCGAACTGGTCGGGTAGTAGTTGGACGTCGGGTACTTGGTGGCCGGCGCCGCCACGATGATGTTGCCGCGGAAGACGCCATCGGGCGCGTAGTAGCTCAGCGCGCTCGTTCCCTCGCCCTTGTTGCTGCCGAACACCCCGTAGGTGCCGCGAGAGAAGAGATTGTCGCGGATCACCAGGGCCGACGTCGGCGACCCGTCAAACAGCACGATCTTGTCGTCGCTGAAGCCGGTATTGTGTGCCACGTTGATGTTCTGCACCCTGCCCAGCAGCTGGAACAGGATCCGGGTGCCGGTCTGGCCAGACTGCGCGACATCCTCGAGCACATTCTGGGTGATCAGGAAGTCGTTGGCCGGGATGGCCGTGCCGCCATTCAGGGTCTGGCGGTCCATGATATTGAAACCTCCGGGCGAATTCTTGATCAGGTTCGACCGGATGATCAGGTCCTGGGCCACGCACCAGTCGCACCGGCCGCCCTGGTTGGCCGACTTGAGCACGAAGGCGAAACCCGTCTGCCCGTCGGCCCAGTTGTTCTCGAATACGTTGGCCTCGACCAGCACCCGCTGGGCGTTCTTGACCTCGAACAGGTTCTTCACGGTCCAGACGCCCTGCCAGGAGAGCGGCTTGTAGACGTAGTTCCGGCGGATGGTGATGTCGCTCGGAACGACGTTGGCGACATTCGGGTCGGCACCACCGAACATGATGTTCTCGCCCGCACCTTCGAGGAAGTTGTTCTCGATGGCAAGGGGGCCCGGGCTGGCCCAGGTGATGATGGCCTGGGTGTCCATCCCCTTGCCGTGGCAGTCGGAGAGCCAGCTGTCCACCACCGCACTGTTCCGGGAGTTGAGCACGACGCAGCGCTGCAGCGTCTGGCTCGAGTTGCCGTGGACATAGACCCGGTCGAGGATGATGCCCTGTGGGATGTCGCCCACGACGTCCGCCGCATCGTTATACAGCTGTACGAGCGAGTAGGTCATGTCGGCGGTCGAGGCGACTTCAATGCCCATCAGGCGATAGAAGCTCGCGTCTCCGCTCGACGCCGTCTTGATGGTCGGCATCGCGTTGGGGCTCTGGATGCGGGCAAAGCTGGCGGCAGACTGCGGCGTTACCCGGGTGCCGGCAGGCGGCAGTGCCGTGGCCGTCGTAATCGTGATCCAGCCGCTGCCCGGCTTGGCCGGGAGCACGAAATTGCCGGTGAACGTGGCGCCCGCTGCCAGCTGGATGATGTCGCCGCGCTCGGCGGCATTCAGCGCCGCCTGGAGGTTGCCGCCAGCGGGCACTACGATCGTGTTGCCCGTGGGCGGGACATAACGCGTGTCGACGGTGACCCTGGGCAGCTCAATGGATCCGCTGCTCGGCACTGGCGACAAGGGAGCGACGCTGATTGCGGTGTCGACCGGCGCGGGCTCACTGGGAGCGACCGGGTCGGAATCGGTGGGTGCGGCCGGATCAGTCGTAGGGCTGGTGACCGGCGCGCTCGCCGATGCCGCGATGCTAACACTGGCGGAGTCGGTCAGCGGGCCACCATGCTGCTTGGCGACCACGGTGTAAGTGCCTGCGGTGTCGCCCGCCGCGTAGTAGAGGCCACTGGCGGTGCCACCAGGCGCCACCGTGAGGTCGGCCACGACCGGCACGCTGTCGCCCGCCGAGGTACGGCCGTAAACGAAGAACTGCTGGCCCTGACCCACGGTCAGTGAGACGACGGCCGGCAGGATGTAGATCTTGGCGATGCTCACGCTATTGGCCCTTGGTACAGTGACCTTCGTGGTGTCGCGGAACTTCTTCCCGCGGTCAAAGCTCACCAGGCGATAATCACCTGGCTCCTTGGCCGAAAAATAGGTCATGTGCTTGGAATTGACGACCGTGTCGCGCAACTCACCGCCGTCGAGAGTCACCCAGTCCGCCTCGACTGGCATCCGGTCGCCGTCGGCCGTGACGGCCACGGCCCGGACCGGGGTGGACTGGTCGGGAGCCACGGTCGGATTGTCTGACGTGGCCAGGATGCCGACCACGCGTGAGGCAGTACCGGGTGAGTCCAGATCCGAGCCCAAGGGGCCGCCATCCATGCAGCCGGCCACCAGGGCCACCAGCCCGGCGAGCGAAAGGTCCCTGATCAGGGCCAGGCGACGGGAGAGCTTGTGCTTGAACGGCATTTGAGGGCTCCGCAGAGTGTCGGGTACGCAACAGGCCGCCAACGGCGCACCTGTTATCGGGGTGCGTATCGCTGGCGGCCCGGCTGGCATGGCGTCAAGACGCCGAAGCCCCGAAGCTCTGCGCCGCGGCGTTTCCGCCGGTTTGCTCTGAGCAGCGCCTAGCCAAATGGCAATGAGCTTGCCATCTGCAAGGCGAGTGTAAGGTGGTGGTATGTATGTAGTTATATACGCGTGCAAGGAGATGCACGGCGCCAAAGGTGGCAAATCACCAGAAAATCGCCGCAGAAAAGCAGACGGCGCGATTCAGCTGCCTATTTTTTGAACACCCGTCGCTGCTAAGCCGTTAGACAGTTTGACAGGAGGCTCGAGTGCGGTACGTCAGCTCAGCCCTCAGCCCTCAGCCCTCAGCCCTCAGCGCCCCGCTCCCACCAACCTCCCGCTCGCCTCGGCAAACCCCGCCGTGCGGGCCCGTGCCAGCCAGAGATCAAGCGCCAGGACCCGCCAGAGCTGGTGACTGTGATCCCTGCGGCCGCGCAGGTGCTCGTGCACCAGTCGAGTGACCGCGCGTTCGTCCACGTACTCGAGCGCCGGGCCCCCGGCGCTGAGCGCTTCGAGCCGGCCGCGAAGCTCACCCCGGAACCAGCGATCGAGCGGCACGGCAAATCCCTGCTTCGGCTTGCTGAGAACGACGTCGGGCACCAGGCCCTGAATGGCCTTTCGGAAGATCCACTTGCCAGTTCCATCGTGGAGCTTCAGTGCACCGGGAAGCGACGCCGCAAACTCGACCAGCGGATGGTCCAGCAGCGGGACCCGTGCTTCGAGTGACACCGCCATGCTGGTGCGATCCACCTTGGTCAGGATGTCACCCGGGAGATAGGTCTGCATGTCCACCATGGTCATGGCGGTGAGCCGGTCCCGTCCCTCGGTCCCGGCGAACCAGCGCCCCAGCAGCTGCGAGAA
>DASSHL010000326.1:0-2492 GCA_035692845.1 Gemmatimonadales bacterium | reverse complement strand
GACGACCACGAGACGCTCCGCCAGGACCTGGCCAAGCGCTATCCAGACGCAAAGCTGGTAAATGGGGACGCGAGACTCGCGACACAGGTCGTGGAAGCGGTGGAACACCCCGAACGCCCCGCGGACGTGCCGATCGACATGGATGGCACCGCATTCCAGAAGCAGGTCTGGCAGGCGCTTCGGCAGGTGCCCGCTGGCCAGACGGTGAGCTACGGCGAGCTCGCCCGGCGCATTGGCCATCCGGCCGCCGTCCGCGCCGTGGCCCACGCCTGCGCTACCAACCCGCTCGCCGTGCTGGTGCCCTGCCATCGCGCCGTGCGCAGCAACGGCGCCCTCGCGGGGTATCGGTGGGGACTGGCGCGCAAGAGAGCGCTGCTGGACAGGGAGCTGAGGGCTGAGGGCTGAGGGCTGAGGGCTGAGCGAGCATACTGCTCTTAGCTCTTAGCTCTTAGCTCTTAGCTCTCAGCTCTTAGCTCTCAGCTCTCAGCTCTTAGCTCTCAGCTCTTAGCTCCTTCCACAGAAATGCGTACGTCAACGCCCGCCTGAATGCGAGCTCGCTGTTGTCGGACGAGCCCGCATGGCCACCTTCGATGTTCTCGTGCAGCCACACATTCTTGTATCCCATGGCCTGGAGCTTCGCGGCCATCTTCCGCGCCTGCACTGGCCCCACCCGGTCATCACTCGTCGCGGTGTAGAAAAGGATGGGCGGGTAATCCATCCCCTGCTTCACGTTCTGGTAGGGCGAAAACGTCTGGATGAACTTCCATTCCTCCGGCTTCTCCGGATCGCCATACTCCGCGATCCATGACGCACCGGCGGCAAGGTGCACATAGCGCTTCATGTCGAGCAGTGGCACGCCGCAGACAATGGCACCAAAGAGCTGGGGATACACCGTGTACATGTTCCCCATGAGCAGGCCACCGTTGCTGCGGCCTTCAGCGCCAAGGTGCGCGCGCGACGTCACGCCACGCTTCACCAGGTCCGCTGCGATGGCGGCGAAATCCTCGTACGCTCTCGGCCGGTTTGCCTTGAGCGCCGCCTTGTGCCACGCCGGACCATACTCGCCGCCGCCCCTGATGTTCGCGAGCACAAACACGCCGCCGCGATCCAGCCAGGCCGGCCCCAGCGCGCCGTCGTAGGATGGCAGCTCGGAAATCTCGAATCCGCCGTAGCCGGTGAGCAGCGTCGGGTTGCCGCCATCCAGCTTCAGTCCCTTGCGTGACACCTGGAAATACGGCACCCGCGTGCCGTCCTTCGAGGTTACGAAATGCTGGGTGACTTCATAGGGTGATGCATCAAAGAAGGCGGGACCCTGCTTGATGGTCTGTGCCGCGCCCTCACCGAGCACGCCGCGCTGCAGGGTGGCCGGCGTGAGGAAGCCTTCCACACCCAGCCAGTACTCGTCGCTCGAGTCGGGATCGGTCTCCATGATCTGCACTGTGCTCATCGCGGGTGCGCCCGCCAGCGGCTCGCGCTTCCAGGCGCCTTCGGCGGGCGTCAGAACCTCGAGCCGGGTCTTGACGTCGTCGAGGATGCCAAGGATGAGATGGTGACGGGTCCAGCGGTATGACGAGAGTGAGCTGTGTTCCGTGGGCTGGAAGATCGCAGTGAAATCACGCTCTCCTGCCAGGAACGCGTCCGCCTTGATGGCAAGCAGAGATCCCGTGGGCCAGGTGCGCCCGCCCGTGGTCCACGGCGACTTGAGTTCCACCAGCATCCATTCGCGCTGGAAACCGGTGCTGGCATCGTCGGGCACGTCCACGTGCACCAGCTTGCCGTCGCGGTTGAGGTAGAGATCGCCGTGATAAAAGTCCCTGGTGACCGACACGAAGTCGCGCTCGAAGCCCGGGGTGCGGTCGCGGTAGGCGGCAACCGACATGTCGGTCGGGTTGCCCTCATAGATCGTTTCAGCCGATGTGAGCGGGGTGCCGCGGGTCCAGCGCTTGGCGATCCGGGGGTAGCTCGACTCGGTCATCGAGCCGGGCCCGAAATCGGTGCCTACGTAGATATGGTTCCGGTCAATCCAGCTCACCCGCGACTTGGCCGAGGGCAGCACGAAGCCATCTTCAACGAACGAGCGGCTCGGCATGTCAAACTCGCGCACCGCCGAGGCGTCGCCGCCATCGGGCGAGAGTGAGATGAGACAGCGCTCATAGGCGGGCTCCAGGCATTGCGCCCCGTGGTAGACCCATTTCTTCCCCTCGGCGCGGGCCAGCGAGTCCACATCGAGAAGGACTTCCCAGTGAGGATTCGCCTTCCGGTATTCATCGAGGGTGGTGCGGCGCCAGAGCCCGCGCGGATGCGCCTTGTCGCGCCAGACATTGTAGAGATAGGCGCCCTGGCGGCTCACATACGGAATGCGCGCGTCGGAATCGAGCACCCGCTGGATCGTCGTCCGCAACGAGTCGAACGCGGGGCCGGTAAACCTGGCGAGGGTGACGTCGTTCTCCTTCCGGACCCACTGCATGGCGCTGTCGGAGCGAACCTGCTCC
>DASSHL010000325.1:0-5683 GCA_035692845.1 Gemmatimonadales bacterium | reverse complement strand
CCGGCCAGGGTCTTCAATCCGACGCACGTGAACCGGAGACGGGCATTGCTCGACGAAGCGACGGAACTGGCACGCGACGGTGCAGTGGTGGACGTCACGGCGTTCCCCGTGGCGAAAGGCGAAGATGCGTGGCCGGCCAGTATGGCACTGAGCCGCTATCTCGAAAGCGGCGCGCCGGCTGGACGCATCACGGTGAGCAGCGATGCGGGTGGATCGCTGCCGGTGTTCGACGCGACAGGCCAGGTGGCGGCGATGGATGCTGGCCAGCCGCAGGCACTGCTGAATGCGCTCAAGGAATCGCTGGAGGCCGGACTGCCGCTGGATCGAGCGCTCCCCGCCTTCACGTTCAACCCGGCCGCGCACTGGGGCCTGATCGGCAAGGGCCGGCTCGATGCCGGCGCCGATGCCGACCTGGTCGTGCTGGACGATGACGGAGGAGCAGCTCATGTCATGGCCCGGGGGCGCTGGCATGTGCGAGATGGCAAGGCCATCGTGAAAGCCCCGCTGGAGAGCGGGCAGTGAGGGATATCGTGCCTTCAGGGGGCGCCGGTTATGTAGTGCCGGTGGGTGGAGCGGAGGACAAGGTTGGCGCCAGCATGATTCTCCGGCGCTTCACGTCGATCGCCGGCGGCGATGATGCCGTGATCGCGATCCTGCCGACGGCATCCGAGGTGGTGGACACGGGAGAACGCTATGCCCGGCTGTTCCAGAATTTCGGGGCGCGGAAGACCACGGTCATCCCGATCACGTCGCGCACCGACGCCAACGACCAGACCGTGGTGCGAGCGCTGGATGACTGCACCGGCATCTTCATCACCGGGGGCAACCAGCTCCGGCTCGGCACCATGGTGGGCGGCACCGAACTGGCCCGGACGATCCGGGCGCGCAACAACGCCGGGGCCCACGTGGCCGGCACGTCGGCCGGTGCGGCGTTCCTGTGCGAGCACATGATCGCGTTTGGCGAGGAGGGCGCCTCACCGCTGGCGGGCAGCGTGACGCTGGCGCCGGGACTGGGGCTCTCCAACACGGTCATCATCGACCAGCATTTCCGCCAGCGCGACCGGCTGGGCCGCCTGCTGACGGCGCTGGCCTACAACCCATTTGCGCTGGGGCTCGGGCTGGACGAAAATACGGCAGCGTTCATCGGTCCTGATCATGTGTTCGAGGTGGTGGGCGGCGGCTCCATTACCGTGGTGGACCCGTCGGAGCTGGAGTTCAGTTCCATGGCGCGGGTGCGGCGCAACGATCCCGTCTGTCTCATCGGGATCCGCCTGCACATACTTGACCACGGATCTACGTTCAACCTGTCGACGCGGAAGGCGAGCCCTCCACCGGAGATCGCCGAGCGTCCGTGAAGTGATATAGGTGGGGTCGCCATGCGCATCATGGATCGCGCCGTCTACGTCGGCCCGAATCTGTACGCCCATTTCCCCGTTATCCGGCTCGATATCGACCTGGACGCGCTCGAGGACTGGCCAACAGCGCGGCTTGGTCCCGCATTCATAGACCCGCTGCTCGACGCCCTGCCCGGCCTCGCCGACCATGGCTGCTCTTATGGCACGGCGGGCGGGCTTATACGGCGGATGCGCGAGGGCGAAGGCACCTGGATGGGGCACGTGCTGGAGCACGTCGCCATCGAGCTGCAGTGCGTGGCCGGTCACCCGATCACCTTCGGCAAGACCCGGTCGCTCGGCCCGCGCGGCCAGTACTGGCTGGTGTACCAGTACGCACAGCGTGAAGTGGGACTCGAGGCGGGTGAGCTCGGCCTCAAGCTGCTCCACAGCCTGCTGCCGCCGGAGCTCCAGCCGCCCGGCAGTGTGCCTCCCGATTTCGACTTTGCCCGCGACCGCGACGAGTTCATCCGCTTCACGCAGCGCCATGCGCTGGGGCCCAGCACGGCTGCGCTGGTGCAAGCCGCCACGGTGCGCGGCATCCCGTGGCTCCGCTCCAGCACCAACAGCCTCATCCAGCTGGGGCACGGGCGTTACCAGCGGCGGGTGCAGGCCACCGTCACCAGCCAGACATCGCATGTTGCGGTGGAGCTTGCCTCCGACAAGGAGGAAACCAACCGGGTGCTTGGCGCCCTCGGCCTTCCGGTGCCGATGCAGGAACTGGTGCAGTCGGCCGACGATGCCGTGGCTGCGGCAGAGCGTATCGGCTATCCCGTGGTTGTGAAGCCGTATAACGCCAATCACGGCCGGGGCATCTCCATCCACCTCACCACCGATGCGCAGGTGCGGGACGGATTCCAGGTCGCGGTGGAGCACAGCAACAGCGTCATTGTCGAGGCGTTCGTGAAGGGCTTTGACCACAGGATGCTGGTCATCAATGGCAAGCTCGCAGCGGTGTCGCTCCGGCGGCCCGGCAACGTGACGGGCGACGGCCGCCATACCATTGCCGAGCTGATCGAGCGGGTGAACGAGGATCCTCGTCGCGGGATCGGGCATGAGAAAGTGCTCACCCGGCTCGAGCTCGACCGGCAGGCGGAGGCCTCGCTGGCCCGGATCGGCTATTCCGCCGAGACCGTGCCGGCCGACGGCGAGGTGGTCTACCTGCGCGCCACCGGCAACCTCTCCACCGGCGGCACGGCCACCGACATGACCGACGTGACCCACCCGGACAACGCCGAGATGGCGGTACGGGCGGTGCAGGCCATCGGGCTCGACGTCGGCGGCGTGGACTTCCTCTCCCAGGACATCGCGCGCTCCTACAAGGAAGTGGGCGGCGCCATCGTGGAAGTGAACGCTGCGCCGGGATTCCGGATGCACATGGCGCCGAGCGAGGGGAAACCGCGCGACGTCGCGGGGCCGGTGATCGACATGCTCTTCCCGCCGGGCACGCCCAGCAGCATTCCCATCGCCGCGGTGACTGGCACCAACGGCAAGACCACCACCGCACGCATGCTGGCGCACATCCTCAAGCTCGCGGGCCAGTGCGTGGGCCTCACGACCACCGATGGCGTGTATATCGACGGCCAGCGTACCGTGGCGGGCGACATGACCGGCCCGGTGGCCGCGCGCATGGTGCTCGCCGATCCGTTCGTGGATGTGGCGGTGCTGGAAGTGGCGCGGGGGGGCCTGCTGCGCGCTGGGCTGGGTGTGCGCCAGGTGGATGTGGGCGCCGTGCTCAACGTGCGCGAGGACCATCTCGGCAT
This sequence comes from Gemmatimonadales bacterium, assembly GCA_035692845.1. Taxonomy (GTDB): domain Bacteria; phylum Gemmatimonadota; class Gemmatimonadetes; order Gemmatimonadales; family GWC2-71-9; genus CAMLHP01. The sequence continues at coordinate 2,529 of DASSHL010000325.1, read as the reverse complement.
GCACGGCGTCCATTCCTTGCGCGATCTCGCCAAGGTGAAGCGCATCGTGGTGGAGGTGGCGCGCGACACCGCCATCCTCAATGCCGATGATCCGCTCTGCCTCAAGATGGCGGACCACACACCCGCCCGGCATCTCTGCTACGTGACCATGAACCCGGGCCACGAGCTGGTGCGGGAGCACATCCAGGCCGGCGGACGGGGCTGCGTGCTCGAGGCCGGCATGACCGGCCAGATGATCACGCTCTATGATCATGGCGCCCACATCCCGCTGCTTGCCGCGCACCTGATTCCCGCCACGCTTGACGGCCGGGCGGCGCACAACGTGCAGAACGCCATGTTCGCCGCGGCAATGGCGTTCAGCATGGGGCTCAAGCTCGAGAACATCCGGCACGGGCTGCAGACCTTCGACACGACATTCTTCCAGGCGCCGGGTCGCGGCAACGTCTTCAGTGATCATCCCTTCAAGGTGATCCTCGACTACGGGCACAATGCCGCGGCGGTCGAGGCCATGGTGCAATTCGTCGAGCGACTGGGTACGGCAGGACAGCGGATCGTGGTCTTCACCTCGCCAGGAGACCGACGGGATGAGGACATGCTGGCAATGGCGGCGAGCGTGGCCGGCTATTTCGATCTCTACATCTGCCGCGAGGATGACAATCGCCGGGGCCGAGCTCCGGGCGAAGTGCCGGCACTGCTGCGCGAGGCGCTCATCAGCGCCGGCGTTGCCGCGGAGCAAGTCAGCATCATTGCGGACGAACAGGCGGCCGTCACCGCGGCGCTCACCGAGGCGCACGCGGGCGACCTGCTGCTCATCTTCGGCGACAACGTGACGCGATGCTGGGAGCAGATCGTCACCTTCAAGCCGGTGAATGCGGAGCGGCGAGCGGTGCGACGGCCCACCGATGGCTCAGGAGCCACCGTCCCGCCCGACGAGCGCGCCATCCCGCGCGCCTATGTGCGCGACGTTCGTGGCGTACGGCTCGCGCGCGATCTCGAGCTTGGCGACTGAGCCATGCCTGAAGCCCGGCGCCTCATCGGCCCCCACCTGCTCGATGACCGGACCGGGGCGGCCCTCGACGTCCCGCTTGCGGCCGACACCGATGCGCTGATTCCGCTCTGGGAAGCGGAAGCGCGCCGCCTGCTGGACGCCCTGGGCTGGCAGCGCGAGCATACGAGTACGCATCAGTTCACCGGTGGCGCCTGCCTGTTCGTCAGCGCGCCGGTGGACGTGCTCTACGCCGCGACCGATCTGGCGGAAATGGCCTTCCAGGCGGCAGAGGCGCGCCATCGCGGCGACACCCCCGATCCAGACGCCGAAGCTCGGCTGACGGCCCTGGTTCGCGAGGAGCGGCGGCCGCACGTGCGCATGCTGGCGCGAGCGGCCGAGGAGCACGGCGTCACGTTCCTGCATGACGCCGGCGGCGTGTCGGTGGGGACTGGACGGGGAGCGGTCTTCTTTCCCCACGACGCCATCCCCGAGCCCGGAGACGTGGAGTGGGGCTCGGTGTACGACGTGCCGCTGGTGCTCGTCACCGGCTCGAACGGCAAGACCACGTCGGTGCGGCTCATCGCGGCCATGGCGGAAGCGGCAGGGCTGCTCACCGGCAGCGCGACGACTGACGGCGTCGTGATTGGCGGCACCATGATCTCGGCCGACGACTTCAGCGGGCCGATGGGAGCGCGCCAGGTGCTGCGCCACGCCGCGGTCGAGTGCGCGGTGCTGGAGACGGCGCGCGGCGGCATCCTCAGGCGCGGGCTCGCGGTGCGCCACGCCGACGCGGCGCTGGTCACCAACATCGCCGAGGACCACTTTGGCGACTGGGGTGTCAATTCCCTCGAAGACCTCGCCGACGTCAAGCTGGTGATCGCGCGGGTGGTGCGCGAGGGAGGGGCCACCTGTCTCAATGCCGACGATGCCGAGCTGGTCCGGCGCGCGGAAACGCTGGGCGAGCGCGCGTCATGGTTCTCGCTCGACCCGGCGACGCCGCTGCTTGGCACCGGGCCCGGCGCGGCCTGGCTCGACGACCACACGCTGATGCTCCGCCAGGGCGATCGACGCGGCGCGGTCATGGACGCGCGGAACATCCCGCTCACCCTGCGCGGTGCCGCGCGCTATAACGTGGCCAACACGCTGGGTGCGGTACTCACCGCCGCTGCACTCCGGAAACCCGACCGCACGCCGCTCATTCCCCTCAGCGCCATACGGGCAGCACTTGAAGGATTCGAGTCGTCGCTGGAGCGAAACCCCGGCCGCGGCAACCTGATCGATGTTGGCGGCGTGCACGTGCTGGTGGACTACGCCCACAATCCGCACGGCATGGCGGCGCTCACGCAGATGATCTCGGTGTTGCCGGCCAGGCGCCGGCTCATCGTGCTGGGCCAGGCGGGGGATCGCACCGATGACGCGCTGCGCGCGCTGGCGCAGTCGGCCTGGGCGCTCGAACCCGACCGGATCATCCTCAAGGAGATGGGCAAGTACCGCCGGGGTCGGGCGGAAGGCGAAGTGTGTCACGTGCTGGAAGCCGAACT
>DASSHL010000324.1:0-2256 GCA_035692845.1 Gemmatimonadales bacterium | reverse complement strand
TCATGAACACGTACCGGCACGGTGGATTGGTGCCCGCAGTCGAAATCCGGCCTCCGCGTTCGTCGTGACTGTAGAGGCCGGGCAAGGGTCCCGGCCAACGCCCCCTCCAGGAGACCTTATGCCGCACTACCTGATTTCCGGGTACCTGCCCGAGAACTTCGATTCCTCCGCCATGGATGACGCCATGATGGAGGGGATCTACGCGCTCAATCGCGCAATGATCGCCGCCGGCGTCCGACGTTTTGCCGGCGGGCTCGGCGCGGCCCACACCCTCCGGTCGCAGCCCGATGGCGACGTGCACATCACCGACGGACCGTACCTGGAAACCAAGGAACTCGTGGGCGGCATTACCATCGTGGAAACTGCAACACTCGACGAGGCGCTCGAATGGGCGCGCAAGGGCGCCAAGGTTGGCCGCAACAATGTCGAAGTCCGGGAGATCTTCTTCAATCCCGCACCCGACGAGGACTGACCGGCGCACACTGACCGGCTCGGCAGGGCAACCGTGCGCAGACCCTCGCGTGGCGATACATTCTGGGCCAGACTCACGCTGCACGCCAGGAGGATGGTACGCGGCCACGCCACGAAGAGCGCCATCGTACCGAGCGGATCGGCTGGCTGCGCGCCGCCGTGCTGGGCGCCAATGACGGCACAGTGTCGACGGCCAGCCTCGTTCTGGGCGTGGCCGCCGCCGAAGGCACGCGCTCGAGCGTGCTGGTGGCCGGTGCCGCCGGGCTGGTGGCCGGTGCAATGTCGATGGCTGCCGGCGAGTATGTCTCGGTAAGTTCCCAAGCGGATACCGAACGCGCGGACCTCGCTCGCGAGCGTGCCGAACTCTCATCCAACTTGCCCGCCGAGCGTGAAGAACTGGCTCACATTTACATCGAACGCGGCCTCGCGGAGGAGCTGGCGTATCAGGTGGCCGATCAGCTGATGGCACATGATGCGCTCGGCGCGCATGCACGCGATGAACTCGGCATCTCCGCCGCCCTCCAGGCGCGCCCGGTGCAGGCGGCCTTCACATCCGCCCTGACGTTTGCCGTCGGTGCGGCGCTGCCACTGGTGATCGTCGTCTTCGTCGCCGGCAGCTGGCTCGTCCCGGCGGTCGCCGGAATCTCGCTGGCCTGCCTCGCGGGACTGGGTGCCCTCGCGGCGCGCACCGGCGGCGCGCCGGTAGCGGTGGCAGCATTCCGGGTGGTCTTCTGGGGTGCGCTGGCCATGGGGCTGACGGCCGGCATCGGAGCGCTGTTCGGTACGGTGGCGGGTTGATAGTGATAGCAAGCCTTAAGTCATAAGTCGTAGGACGTAGGACTGCCTTTCCCTGGACTTGATCTCCGCTTGATACGCTTCAGTAGTTTTCCGGTGGTCGTCGGGCGAACGCCCGGCGGGTTGGCCGCCGGAGGGCTGCGGAGGAGCTGACATCCCCCCATCCTTCCCTCACGGGCCGGGAACACAGCCATGAGGAGGGGACAATGCAATCCACCACCGTATGGGCAATCATCGCTGTCGTCGCCACGATGTCTGCGTGCGGCGGCACCGATCCTTCCGGCAGCGACGGAGGACCCGACTTCACTCGCGCACTGGAGCCAGGCGAGTACCAGGTCAAGGTGACCGGAGACGTGGAGCGAAGCTTCGAGGCGACGGGCGCCAGCTATTACGAACTTGGGACTCCACCTTTTTCCGGCTTCGATCGGGCGGAACTCGACATGATGCCCGACACTGACGCCCTCAATGGTGCGGCGTTTGACCTGTGCTCCGTACCCTCCCAGCCAGGGACCTACGGATTCGACGCCACCACCGCGTTTGCGGGTTGCCCGTCCGGCGATCCGACACGCGTCACGGGTGGCTTCATCATTCAGCTCGGCTCAGCCAGGGCAGACGAGCTCGATTGCTACGCCAATGGTTATGGAGACAAGGATTTTGACGGGACGCTCACCATAAGCGCGGTAACGGCAAGCGATATCCAGGGGGACGCCCAAGGGAGCGGGGTGTGCAGCCGCCATCCGCACAGCGAGGTCGAGCCGATGCAGTCGGAGACCGTCTCCGTTCGGGTGCGCTTCCGGGCGGTCAAGGGCGCGCCTTGATTCGTGGCGTTGGGCGTCGAGCGTCGGGCGCTTGACGCCGGACGCTCGACGTCCCGCCTGGTCCGCCGTACTTTAGCGTCATGAGACTCCCGGCGCTCGCCTCGGCATTCCTGCTGTCGTTCGCGCCCCTGGCCTCGCCCGCATTCGCGCAGGGCCTGACCACCGGCGCGGT
>DASSHL010000323.1:0-3194 GCA_035692845.1 Gemmatimonadales bacterium | reverse complement strand
CGGCATGAAGCGGAGTTCGGGAATCGCATCGTTCTCGATCCGCTTCATGCCGATGTAGTGATTCAGGTTGTTGACGCTGTTCAGGTCCGGCGGCCGGGCGCCCCGCACCTCGGACACCCAGATGCGGAGGCCGAGCCCTTCGGGGTACTGGGGCGCGATCAGCTCGATCCGCCAGAGCGGCGTCACGAATGCCGCCAGCATCAGCAGTGCCCCGAAGGCTACGAGAAGCCGCGACCGGCGGGACATCATTTGCTCGCCACCTTCTTCTGGTCGAGCGTCCCGCTGGGACCGTTCCACGCGAGCGGCACGTTGCTGCCCCGTGCGGACACCCGCGCGTATCCCTGCATTTCCTGGTGCAGCGCCGAGCAGAAGTCGGTGCAGTAGAAGGGATAGACACCCACTCGTACCGGCACCCACACCAGCGTCCGGGTCTGGCCCGGCATGATGAGGAGTTCGGCGGTAGTGGCGCCCATGGCGGCGAAGCCGTGGGGCACGTCCCAGTCCTGTTCCAGGTTGGTGACGTGGAAGAAGACCGAGTCACCCAGCTGGATGCCCTCGATGTTGTCGGGCATGAAGTGGCTGCGGATGGCGGTCATGTAGACGTCCACCCGGGTGCCCTTCCGCACTACCTTGGTGTCCTTCTCCGACCTGGTGGCAAACGGGTCCGCGTTCTTCTCCAGCGAGAAGATCTTCTGCTGGCGGTCCTTGATGATGCTGGCCGGCAGCGCCTGGGCGTAGTGCGGCTCGCCGATGGTCGGGAAGTCGAGCAGCAGCTTCATCTTGTCGCCCGAGATGTCGAAGAGCTGGGCCGACTGGGCCAGCTCCGGCCCGGTGGGCAGGTAGCGGTCCTTGGTGATCTTGTTGAGCGCCACCACATACTTGCCAAAGGGCTTCCGGCTGTCGCCACCCGGGACCATGAGGTGACCGATCGAGTAGTAGACGGGCACGCGATCGAGCACCTGACAGTCCTTGACCCGCCACTTGACGATTTCAGAGCTGATGAAGAGCGAGCTGTAGGCATTGCCCTTGTCATCGAACTCGTTGTGCAACGGCCCGAGGCCAGGGTTCTGGACTTCACATGCCTTGATGGCGTCGTACTTGAGGACCGGGATGCCGTTCACGTCCCCATCGAATGCCTTCGCCTTGATGGCCTGCTCCATCTTGCTGAACGAATGCACCGGAATCACGGTCGCGAGCTTGCCACCCGAGACGATGAACTCGCCTGACGGATCCACGTCCACGCCATGCGGTGACTTGGGCGTCGGCAGGAAGTAGACCAGTTCCGGGCAATCCGCCGGCTGGAGCACCTGGACCGACGTGCCCCATTCGGTGCGGGCAATGCCATCCTCGCCCATCGTGTTGTGGGCATACCGCGCCGGCTCGCTCCTGGCCTTGCCATCGGCCACGCACTGCTCGGCGCGCTTCCAGTTCACCGCCGCGATGTAGTCCTTGTCGTTCTGCGATGCGTTCACTTCCTTCAGCTCATTCGCCTGCTCGCTGTTGTACGACGTGAAGAACGACCACCCCTCGCTGGGCCCCTTGCCGGCGTGCGACAGGTCGTAATCGAAGCCCGGCATCCGGATCTGGAAGGCGATCGTCATGTGGCCCGTCACGCTGTCCACCCGCGCGAAGGTGAGGAGGCCCGCGAAGTCCTTCTTGTAATCGGCGATCGGCACGTCGCGCTGGGGCGTGGGCACGCTGAAGCGGGTGGCCGCGACCACGTAGCGGTTATCCGGCGTCACGAAGGGTGACGCATGGTTCCCGGCCGAATTCGGGATCTCGAGAATTTCCTCGGTCTCGAACCGGGTCAGGTCCAGCCGGGCGATGCGCGGCGTGTTGTTGCCGTTGATGAAGAGCCAGCGGCCGTCCGGTACGCCATCGGTCTGGGACAGCTGGGGATGGTGCGCGTCGTCCCAGGGCACGAAGCCGAAGCTGGTGTTCATCATGGCCTTGGTCTGCTCGGTGTAGCCCCAGCCGTTCTCGGGGTTCTGCGAGAAGACCGGCACATGCCGGAGCAGCCGGCCGGAGGGCAGACCATACACGCCCACCTGGCCGTCAAACCCGCCGGAGAAGAAAGCGTAGAATTCGTCATACTGGCCCGGCGCCACGTACACTCGCTGCGCCGCATCGGCCGCGGTGTCACCCAGCCGGGCGGCCGGCCGGCCGCACGCGGCCAGTGTCAGTCCCGCCAGGACGGCACTGCCCGCGCGCCACATACTGCCCCGTTCCCACTTCATGCACTGCCTCCTGCGGCCATGCCGCCGATGTGATGCCACCGGCCGGGATCAGTGGTGATCCTCGGCCTCTTCCCTGATGTATTCGACAATGCTGCGCGCCTCATCCTTCGTGAGATGCAGGTTCGGCATCTGGGTCGCGTACTGCGCCAGCAGCGCGCGGGCCTCCGGATGACGGGTGTACATCGTGTCGGGCGCGAGGATCATGTTCATCACGTAGGTGGGCGTGCGCCGCGTGAGCACGTCCCCGAGCGGGGGGCCCACGTAGCGCTGGTCCAGCTTGTGGCAGCTCCCGCACTTGAGCTCGAACGTCTTCTCACCCTGTTCCGCCAGTTCCTCGTCGAGGGCGCCAAGCGTCACTTCGTCGGTCACGGGCCCAATGCCGTTCTTGACCTGGAATGGCGTCAGCTCGCCCGCGGCGGCGCTTGCGGCGCCACCGCCAGCGCTGGTGTCGCTGCCCTTCCCGCCACACGCGGCAAGGAGCACGGTCGAAAGCAGGAGCAGATGGTGGCGCACGTCGGGTCTCCGTGATTTGGGTCGCATGGATTACGGGATAAAAAATCGCCCGCGCCGTGTGGCGCGGGCCTGAATCCATCATGAAGCCTTCTTCACGGGTCAGATCGGGACGGTCAGCACCGCCGAACTGCTGCCGTGAACCAGCCGGCGGCCGATACTGCCCCCTTCCATTACCCCTGCCGGTCCCCCGCGGTGGAATCCCATCACCAGGGTATGGGCGTCGTGCTCGTCGGCGGCCGCGAGAAGTTCCTCGACCACACCCCCACGCCGTACTTCCAATGGAATGGGCAGGTCAAAGCGCTGGGAGACACCGGCAATGACATCCTCCAGCCTGACGCTCCGTGCCATGGGCGGTACGACGAGGGATCTCGTCGCCTCGTCCGGCCGCACGACCTCGACCGTCACGGCGGTCACCGGCTGGCCCAGTGCGACGGCAAGGCGGCA
>DASSHL010000322.1:0-3095 GCA_035692845.1 Gemmatimonadales bacterium | reverse complement strand
AACAAGACCGCGCAGGTGCTCGCTGCATTGCGCGGCGTGATGGGCCCCGAGCGCTTCCATCAGGGCCTGGTTGAGTATGGCCGGCGCTGGATCGGCCGCCACCCCGAGCCATTCGATTTCTTCAACACCATGAGCCAGGTGGCCGGCCACGACCTTTCGTGGTTCTGGAACAGCTGGTTCGAGCGCGGGTGGTCGCTGGACCAGGCCGTCGATTCGGTCACGACGACCGGCGACTCGGTGACGATCGTCGTCAGCGACCGCGGGCTCGCCATCATGCCGGTGCGCCTGGTGGTGACGCGGGCCGACAGCAGCGTGCAGCAGGTGGAATTGCCGGCCTCGGTGTGGCTGAGCGGAGCCCGCCGCGCCACAACCCGCGTTGCCGCGCGCGCGCGCGTGGTCAAGGTGGATATCGATCCGGATGGGCAGTTCCCGGATGTGGATCGGGAGAATAATTCGCTGAAGCGCTAGGCGCCCGGCGCCCCTCATCCCGCTTCCGTAGTTCCCCCAATGCCACACTTTGCATGTCTGGCGCAATCCGACTGAAAACCGTATGCTGGAGGAAGCCCAGCCAGGGGGGTCCCCCATGCCCGCGCCAGGCCGTTCCCGAATCCTCATAGTCGAAGATGAACCCGACGTCCGCCGGGTTCTCGCGCGCTTTGTGCGCCTGCTCGGCGCTGATCCAGTCGTGGCCGAAGACGGCGAGCAGGGGTGGGAACTGGCACGCCTCGCTGATCCCGCCTTTGACCTGGTGGTCACGGACAGTCGCATGCCGAGGATGACGGGCCGGGCACTGATCACAAAGTTGCGGGAGCAGAATCCGGGGCTTCCCATCCTTCGCGTGTCAGGCAGCGATGGCCTCAGCGGCGACCCGCCCATTCCGGACGTCGTCACGCTCCGCAAACCGTTTACGCTGGATGAGTTCGTGGTTGCAGTACGGGAAACTCTGGAGAGAAGGTCATAAGTCGGACGTCGTACATCATGCGTCGCTCGACGTGCCAGTTGCGACCCCTCCCTTTCCCGTCCGAAAATGGCTAGTCATCCGGGGCCCAATCGCTAGATTGGGTCCATGACCAACGATGCCATGCTGTACAGTGCGTACGCCTCGCGTGACCCCCGCTTCGACGGCGTCTTCTTCATCGGTGTGACCTCCACCGGCATTTACTGCCGTCCGGTGTGCCCGGCACGGACCCCCAAGTCAGCCAACTGCCGGTTCTTTGACAGTGCCGAGGCGGCGGAAAAGGCTCACTTCCGTCCCTGCCTGCGCTGCCGGCCGGAGCTGGCGCCCGGCTTGGCGCCGGTGGATGGCGCCCACCGGATTGCGGGGATGATCGTCCAGCGCATCGATGAAGGGATGCTCGACGGCGGCGCCGGGCTCGAGCGGATCGCTGAACAGTTTGGATGGAGCTCCAGGCAGATCCGACGCATCCTGCAGCAGGAGCTGGGGGTATCACCCATCGAGCTGCTGCAGACGCGGCGACTCCTCCTCGCCAAGCAGCTCCTCACCGAAACCGCTCTGTCGGTCACCGAAGTTGCCTTCGCCAGCGGCTTCTCCAGCCTTCGGCGCTTCAATGACGCGTTCAGTCGGCGCTACGGGATGCCGCCCAGCCGGCTTCGCAAGGCGACGAACGGAACGGCGGCGCGCGCGTCGGCGGCTTCGATCACGCTGCAGCTCGGTTATCGCCCGCCGTTCGACTGGGCCGGGCTGCTCGACTTCCTGGGTGCACGGGCGCTCACCGGCGTCGAGCGGGTCGACGGCGACACCTACCTGCGCACGATCCGCCTTGGCATCCACACGGGATGGGTTCGGGTCCGGCACGCGCCGAAGCAGCGCGCACTGCTGGTCGAATTTCCGCACGCGCTCACGCCGGTTCTGCCTGCCTTGCTCGGCCGGCTCCGGAGTCTGTTCGATCTGAGCGCCCGGCCGGATCTCATCGCGGCGCAGCTGGGCCGCGATCCCCTGCTCACGAGGTCCGTGAAGCAGCGGCCTGGCCTGCGTGTGCCTGGCGCGTTCGATGGCTTCGAGCTGGCGCTGCGCGCGATTCTCGGCCAGCAGGTGTCGGTCAAGTCAGCGACGACGATAGCGGCCAGGCTGGTGCATGCATTCGGCGAGCCGATGGACACGCCGCACGAAGGGCTCACGCACCTTACCCCTTCGGCCGGGCGGATCGCCGTCGCTTCGCTGGATGACGTCGCATCGCTGGGGATCGTGCGGATGCGGGCGCATAGCATCATGGCGCTCGCGCACGCGGCCGGTTCAGGGGACCTGGCGCTCGAGCCCGGCGTCCCGCCCGAGGCAGCCGTGCAGCAGCTCATTGCGCTGCCTGGCATCGGGCCGTGGACGGCGCAGTATATCGCCATGCGCGCGTTGCGCTGGCCGGATGCCTTTCCCAAGGAAGATCTGGTCGTGCGGAAGCGGCTCGGTGGAATCAGTCCGGCGCGGGCGGAGGCCATGTCGGAGGCCTGGAGGCCGTGGCGGAGCTACGCGGTGTTGCATCTGTGGAGGGCTGAGGGCTGAGGGCTGAGGGCTGAGGGCTGAGGGCTGAGGGCTGAGGGCTGAGAGCTGAGCGCTGAGCGCGGCGTGGACTTTTCGTCATCATTGTCGGAAGAGGGTTATACCGCAGACGAGAGGAATCGAACCGAATCCGCGTGTACTAGCTCCGGTATGGGAGTTTGTTCGCCGACGACAAGCAGCACGTCCACAATGCTCCCTTCGGCTGCGTGATGGCGAGCTGAGCACTGAGCGGCTGGCGTGCGGCGCTCAGTGCTCGGCACCGTCGTCCCGTCCCCGCGAGTCACTGCACTACCAGAGTCCCGCTAGCACCCGAAACTCCGTCGTCCTGATACTGGTAGGTTCCCGGTGTCGTGAAAGTGATGCTGGCCAGGCCACTGTTTCGGTAGCCGATCGGCTGGCTTGGAAACGAAGGCGTCCCCACCGGAACGATGGCGTGATAGTCGTAGTCCCAGTCTTCCAGGAACCAGCGCATTGTGGTTCCCGCCGGGATTGTATCCACCGCAGGAGTGCTGCCGTTTTGCGCGCTGGTGAAGGTCCCGTCATTCACCCGCAGCACGACGAAGTGCTCCTGCCGAATGCTGAA
>DASSHL010000321.1:0-7163 GCA_035692845.1 Gemmatimonadales bacterium | reverse complement strand
CCGTCGACCGTCGACCTGCCACGCACCGCCCGTGCCATTTCCGCGGCACGACTTTTGACTTCCCCCAGTCCTCCGCATTAGCTTCGGGAACATGCAATCGCATGGTCCATTGCCGGCAGGTGCCGGCCACTTTCCCATGTCATCGCCGATCGCCGCAGCGACGCTGGCCGACGAGCCGGCGCCGGTCTCCGCCAAGGGGTGTCCATGAGCACAAGCGCTTCCGCGACCAAGTACATCTTCGTGACGGGTGGGGTGGTATCCTCACTCGGCAAGGGCATCGCGGCGGCGTCGCTGGGCCGGTTGCTGGTGGAGCGCGGGCTGAGCGTGACCATGCAGAAGTTCGACCCCTACATCAATGTCGATCCGGGCACCATGTCGCCGTTCCAGCACGGCGAGGTCTTTGTCACCGACGACGGGGCGGAGACGGACCTGGACCTGGGCCACTATGAGCGATTCATCGATCGCTCCCTGTCCCAGCAGAACAACGTCACCACCGGCCGCATCTACCAGAACGTGATCAACAAGGAGCGGCGCGGCGAGTACCTGGGCTCCACCGTGCAGGTCATTCCGCATATCACGGATGAGATCAAGTCGGCCATCCGGCGCACCGCACCGGGGCACGACGTCGTCATCACCGAGATCGGCGGCACCGTCGGCGACATCGAGTCCCTGCCGTTCCTCGAGGCCATCCGCCAGTTCCGCCAGGAAGTGGGGCGGGACAACGCGCTCTTCATGCACCTCACGCTCGTGCCATTCATCGCGGCCGCGGGCGAAGTGAAGACCAAGCCAACCCAGCACAGCGTGCGGGAGCTGATGCAGATCGGTATCCAGCCCGACATCCTGGTGTGCCGGAGCGAGCACGCGCTTTCCGCGGACATCCGGCGCAAGATTGCGCTCTTCTGCAACGTGGACTTCTCCTGCGTCGTCGAAAGCCCCGACGTGGCGTCCATCTACGAGATCCCGCTGCGATTCCACGACCAGCGGCTCGACTCGGTGGTCTGCGAGCGACTGAGGCTGGACACGCCGGAGCCGAACCTCGAGCCGTGGGCGGCGATGGTGGAGCGGGTGCTGCGCCCGTCGCGCGAAGTGCGCATCGCGGTCGTCGGCAAGTACACCGACCTCCATGATGCCTACAAGTCTGTCCAGGAAGCGCTCATTCATGGCGGCATTGCGCACGATGCGCGCGTGCGCATCGAGTGGGTGGCGAGCGATCGTTTCGCGGATCAGGCGGCGGCCGGCGAGGTCCTGGCCGATTTCGACGGGCTGCTGGTGCCCGGCGGCTTCGGGGAGCGCGGCGTCGAGGGCATGATTGAGGCCATCCGCTGGGCGCGGGAGCACGAACTGCCGTTCTTCGGCATCTGCCTCGGGCTGCAGGTGGCCATCATCGAGTTCGCCAGGAACGTCTGCGGCCTGGAGGATGTGAACAGCACGGAATTCGAACCTGACTGCGAGACGCCGGTCATTGCGCTGATGGCGTCGCAGCGGGAAGTCTCATCCATGGGCGGCACCATGCGACTCGGCGCGTATGCCGCGCGACTCCGGCCCGGCTCGAAGGTGGCCCAGGCCTACGGCACCAACGAGATCAGTGAACGGCATCGCCACCGCTGGGAAGTGAGCAACGCCTATCGTGACGTGCTCGCCGAGTTCGGGCTGCGGCTCTCGGGCCAGTCGCCCGATGGCGGACTGGTCGAGGTAATCGAGCTGCCCGACCATCCGTGGTTTCTCGGCTGCCAGTTCCATCCCGAGCTTAAGTCCCGGCCCACGCGTCCGCATCCGCTGTTTGCGGCATTTGTCGGCGCAGCGCTCCAGCGGCGGGCCGCACGTGTTCGAGTGCCGGGCCGCGTGGAGCTCGCGAGCACTACGCCCTGATGCGTGGCGTCGCCCTGCTACTGGCAGCGCTGCTGGTTGCTGCGTGCTCGGGCGACTCCACCACCCCCACGGGCGCGTTCGCCGAGGCTGACAGTGCGGACATGCGCATGCTCGGCTTCGATTACAATGTTTCGCGCAACGGGATCCGCCGCAGCCGGCTGGAAGCGGACACGGCATACTTCTACGATGCGCACCAGACCAGCGTCCTGCGCCATGTCCGGGCGACGTTCTTCAACGATGCCGGTGCGTCCAGGGCGACGCTGACGGCCGACCGGATGAACTACAACCTGCGTGACGGCTCCATGCGCGCCGAGGGTAATGTGGTGCTGGTGGGTCCCGCCGGTGAGCGCCTCACCACCTCGGTGCTGGTCTTCGACGTGAACCGGAATACGCTGTCGAGCGACAAGCACTTCGTACTGCAGCGCCCGGGAGAACGACTCGAAGGGTCCGGCTTTGACGCCGACGCCGACTTCTCGCGTTTCCAAGGCGGCCGGTTGGTTGGCGTGACCGCGGATACATCGCTGAGCCGGTGATGAAGCGCATCGCCCTGCTGGCAGGCCTCGTGCTTGGCATGGCTGCCCCGGTCGTGGCACAGAGTCCGGAGCGTTGCCGCATCCAGTTCTCGACGTCGGGATCCGGTGGCTTTGTCTCAAGCGCCGCAGGTGAGACTCGCTGGGCCAGCGGCGGTGTCCGCCTCGGCTGCGTCGGCCAGCGGGTGACCGTCACGACGGACAGTGCCATTGTGTATCCGGGCGGTGACGTGGACTTCGTGGGTCGAGTGCGGTACAGCGACACCACCGTCACGATCGCTGCCACGCGCGCGACGTTCCGGCGCGCCACCGAGACGTGGGAAGCCCGCGGCGACGTGGCCATCCGCAACCTGGAGACCGGATCGACCGTGAGGGGACCGGCGGTGGATTATCTCCGCGCCGCGGCTGGTGTGCGAGACAGTGCCGAGGTCTACGCGACAGGCCGGCCTCGGGTAGACTACTTCGACACCGACTCGGTGGCCTCCGCGGGTGATACCCGGGAGCCCTACAAGATCGTGGCCGACCGGCTCCGCTCCCGGGGCAAGTCGCTGGTCTGGGCTGGCGGTCGCGTCACCGTCGATCGCAGCGATCTCTCCGCGCATGGCGACTCGATGCGTCTCGACACCGGCACCCGCGATGACGGGTCGCTTCTGGGCGGGAAGCCCGAATTCCGGGGCCTTGGCGCCGACAGCTTCCTGGTGCGGGGTGCCCGGATCGACTTCACGCTCGAGGACCGTGCCGTCTCCGGAGTCCTGGCGCAGGTGGACGCGCACGTGGAGCGCAAGGACTGGACGCTGGACGCCGACACGATCGCCCTGGCGGTGCATGATCGCGCCGTGCAGCAGATCAATGCCTGGGGCACGCAGGCCACTGGTGCCTCGAGCCGCTACGCCTTGCGCGGCGACTCCGTGGTAATCGAGACGCCAGCCCAGCAACTACGGAAGCTGCAGTCGTTCGGCGATGGCTGGGTCGCCGGCGCGGTGGACTCGGCGACGGGTGAGCGAAGCTGGCTCGCGGGCGACACCGTGCTGGCCCTGTTCCAGGCGGCGGACTCGGCCGACACTGCGGCCACCCGGCTCGCGAGGCTTGAGGCGCATGCTGGCGCGCGCTCGTACCAGCAGGTGGCGCCTGCCAAGCCGGGTGAAAAGGCAGGATTGTCCTACGTCAGGGCCAGCGACATCGTCATCTTCATGAAGCCCGAGGGCAGCGAAGAAGTGCAGCGTGTCGAAGCCCGCGGTGCGGTGCAGGGAGTCCAGCTCGATCCTGCGGACGGCGGATGACCGGGCCCTGGGTCGGCGCAGTCAGCCGGCGTGATCCGTCGGTGCCGCTCACGCTGGCCGCGATCGTTCGCGGCTCGGGGCCACACGGCGCACTGTCGCTGGCCGACCTGCTCATTGCGTACCGGGAAACGTTCCTGCTGTGCTACCGTGACGTGGCGCGCGGTGCGGAACCCGAGCTGTCCAGTGACGAGATCCGTGAGCACCTGACCGGGTCGCTGCTGCCACGGCTTGCCGGCGAAGGGTGGATCGACGACACGGCGGCCATTGGCTGGGACGCCATCCAGGCGGTGGGGGAGTGGTGGCCCGACGCGGCGAGCGATCGGACGCACTCGTTCGACTCGCTGGTGCGCATCGCGCGCGAAAGCCTGCGCGCGCCCAAGCGGGCCGTCGCGACTGGCCCGGCCAGTGTGCTGGAGGGCAGGGAACTCTCCAAGAGTTACCGCCATCGCCGTGTGGTCGACCAGGTCAACGTGCGCGTCAGCCAGGGAGAGATTGTCGGACTGCTCGGCCCCAACGGCGCCGGCAAGACCACGACTTTCTATCTCATCACCGGACTGGTGCGTCCCGAGTCCGGGCAGGTGCTGCTCGACGGCCAGGACATCACCACCATGCCCATGTACCAGCGCGCGCGGCATGGTCTGGGCTACCTTGCGCAGGAGCCGTCGATATTTCGCCGGATGACGGTGGAGGACAACATCCGCGCCATCCTGGAGGTGCGCGGGCTCCAGTCACGGGCGCGCGAGCAGGAACTCGAGCGAGTGCTCGACGAGCTGTCCATTCGTCACCTGCGGCGGGCGAAGGCCTATTCGCTCTCCGGCGGGGAGCGCCGCCGGCTGGAGATTACGCGGGCCCTGGTGACCGAGCCCAAGTTCATGCTGCTGGACGAGCCCTTTGCCGGCGTGGATCCCATCGCCGTGCATGACATTCAGACCATTGTCGCGGGCCTCAGGCATCGCGGAATTGGCGTCCTCATTACGGACCATAACGTGGAACAGACGCTCGACATCGTGGATCGCGCCTACATCATGGTGGATGGAAAGGTCCAGGCCGCTGGCACGGTCCGGGACCTGGTCTACAACGACCGGGTGGCCCAGCGTTATCTCGGCCCGACGCTCACGGCGCGCCTGCGCGCGCGGCTGGAGGCGGTGGCATGAGGACTGGGCTGCAGCAGACGACCGGCCTGCGCCAGGAACTGCGGGTCAACCCGCGGCTCTACCAGGCCATGGACATGCTCTACATGCCCATGATGGACCTGCAGCAGCACCTGAAGCAGGAGCTGCTCTCGAATCCGTTCCTCGAGCTGCTGGAGCCGGAGGAAGAGGAGAACACGGAGGAGAAGCCGGCCGAGCAGGAGCGCGAACAGCAGCAGAAGGAAGACGAAGTGGACTGGGAGGAGATCCTTCTCAACGGCTTCGAGGTGGGTGGCGCCAAGGAGCAGTTCGAAGCCACCGAGTATCTCGAGCCGGTCACAGTCGAAACCCGTGACCTGAGCGACCACCTGCGCGAACAGCTCCAGATGCTGGAGCTCACCCCGCGCCAGCGGCTGCTGAGTGAGGAATTCCTCGGGAACATCAGCGAGGACGGCTACCTCGCGGCGTCCCTTGAGGAAATCCATGGCTCGGTCAATCACCTGGTCGAGGGCCACTTCCAGGAGCATGCGCGCGAGCAGGACGATTTCGACGAAAATGAGCCGATCGAAGTGCCCGCTGCCGCCCTCTACAGCATGGCGGAAGTCGAGGAGATGCTGGCCATCGTCCAGCGGCTCGACCCGCCTGGTGTGGGAGCGCGCGACCTGCAGGAATGCCTGGTGCTGCAGCTGAAGGAACAGGGCGACACGGAGTCGCTCACCTATCGCCTGGTGGCCGAGGCCTTTGGCGACCTGATTGCCCATCGCTGGAACGACCTCGCGAAGCGCTTCGGCGTCGAGCCGCAGGCGGTGCAGGCGGCCGCCGATGGGTTGGCCAGGTACGATCCCAAGCCCGGCCTCAAGTATTCGGACCGGGGTGAGAGTTACATCATCCCTGACCTGGTGGTTGAGAAGATCGACGGCCACTATCGCGTCTTCCTCAATGACTCGGGCGTGCCGCGGCTCCGGCTCAGCCGGTCCTACCAGGAAATCGCCCGCGACAAGCGGAAGATGACGCCGGAAAACCGCGAGTTCATTGCCTCCAAGATGAACAGCGCCAACTGGATGATCCAGGCCATCGAGCAGCGCCGGCAGACGATGCTCAAGGTCATGAACTTCATCGTGGACCGGCAGCGGGACTTCTTCGAAAAAGGCATCGAGCACCTGAAGCCGCTCACCCTGCGCGAAGTGGCCGAGGTGATCAACATGCATGAGAGCACGGTCAGCCGTGTGACCAACGAGAAGTTCGTCCAGACGCCGCGCGGCGTGCTCCCGCTCAAGTTCTTCTTCTCCAGCGCCCTGGCTACCGCGTCCGGCGAGGATGCGAGTGCCCGCTCGATCCGCGCCAAGCTCCAGAAGATGGTGGGCGAGGAAAACCAGGCCAAGCCGCTCACCGACCAGCAGATCGTGCACCTGTTCCAGGAGCAGGGGATCCAGATTGCCCGCCGCACGGTGGCCAAGTATCGCGACCAGCTCGGCATCCTGCCCGCCCGCATGCGGAAACGCGTATGAGCGACACACCGGCACGACGGCCGGTGGATGTGAGCGTACTGGTCCCGGCCAAGGATGAAGCCGAGAACCTTCCCGAATTCGTGCGGCTCTGCGGCGAGGCGCTGACCGCCGCCCGCTTCAGCTACGAAGTCATCGTGGTGGACGACGGCTCCCGTGACAACAGCTCGGAGGTGCTGCACGAGCTGCAGGCACAGTATCGGTTTCTTCGCGTCGTTTCCCACCGGCGGCAGCGCGGCATCGCCGACGCGCTGCGCTCGGCGCAGGACGTGTCGCGCGGCGACATCTGCGTCTTCTATCCCGCCGACCTTCAGTACCTGCCGGAAGACATCCCGACGCTGGTGAATCCCATCCTGAGCGGCGACGCCGACATCGTGACCGGCACCAAGCAGGGCAAGTACGAGAAGGCGTTCGTCTCCGCCATCTACAACACGCTCTGCCGCTGGCTGTTCGGGGTGAGCGTGACCGACCTCAACTCGGTCAAGGCCTGGCGGCGGGAAGTCATGCAGGGCATGCCGCTTCGCCCTGACTGGCACCGCTTCATGGTGGTGATCGCGTCCGCTGATGGGTTTCGCCTGACGTCCCGCCCTGTGGCCCTGCATCCTCGCCATGCCGGCGTTTCCAAGTTCAACTGGAAGCGCATTCCGATCGGTGTCCTGGACCTGCTGTCCGTCTGGTTCCAGCTGCGCTTCGGCCGGAAGCCGATGCTCTTCTTCGGGCTGGCGGGTGCGGTGCTTTTCTTCGTCGGCTTTGTTGCGGGCATCGTGGCGCTGGTGCTGCGCTTCGGGTACGGAATCGGCTTCCGGCCACTGCTCAACCTGGTGGAAACCATGGTCATCAGTGGCATCG
>DASSHL010000320.1:0-2093 GCA_035692845.1 Gemmatimonadales bacterium | reverse complement strand
TCCCTGACGGTGCACAGCCAGAAGGATGACCCTCACAGCCATGGCCCAGATTCTTGTCGTGGACGATGAAGAACTGGTACGCCGGTTCGCGGCGCGGGTCTTGCGCGGCCGCGGTTATTCCGTCGCCGAAGCTGGTGACGGCCGCCAGGCGCTGGCTCGCATTGACGAAGCCGGCAGCGCGCTGCGACTGGTGCTTTCTGACATCGTGATGCCGCGCATGAACGGGGTGGAGCTTACCGAGCACTTGTCGGTGAGCCGTCCCGACCTGCCGGTGATCCTGATGTCAGGCTACAGTCCGGTGGAACTCATGGCGCGTGGCATCGCGGCGCCCTGCGCCCTGCTCAGCAAGCCGTTCCTCCCGTCGGAACTGATCGCCGAAGTGTCCCGCTGCCTGGACGTATCGGCGGCGTGAAGGCCCGAAACCCAGCCTGATCCTCCGCGTAGGGGAGGAATAGGCGTCATGAACGCTGTGCGCTAAGCTCTCAGCCCTCAGCCCTCAGCCCTTAGCCCTAGACCCTAAGCCCTATTATGCGACGTCTCTTCCCCTGGATGGCTGTCCCCGCCGCGCTCGTCGTCGGCGCCCTGATTCCCCTCGGTGCCAAGAGCCGTACCGACGGCAAGGGCGTGTTCGACGACGTCCGCTTCCGCATTGAAACCGGCGCGGTGGACTCGCTCTCGAACGACGAGCTATGGATTCGTGCTGCCCGCGGGCTGGTGAGCCAGCTCGACGATCCGTATGCCGATCTCTACTCTCCCGAGCAGATTGCCAACTTCAGCCGCAACACGCTGCGGAATGATTATGCCGGCGTGGGCATGAGCATCCAGGATCAGCTCGGTACCGTCGTGGTGACGGCCACCTTCCCCGGTTCGCCCGCGCGCGACGGCGGTGTCCAGCCAGGCGACCGCATCATGCAGGTGGACACTACCTCGACGCGAGGGCTCAAGCTCGACGAGGTGTCGAGCCGCCTCATCGGCGAGCCGGGCACCACGGTGAACGTGATCTTCAGCCGGCCCGGCGTGCGAGAGCCAATCCACATGGCGTTCACCCGCGCGAAGATTCACGTACCCGCCGTTCCCTACGCGATGATGCTCGACCACGGCGTGGGCTACATCCCGCTCCAGCGCTTCAGCGATTCTGCCGGTGTGGAAGTGGGCGAGGCGATTGCGCTGCTGCGGCAGCAGGGCGCCAAGGGGTTTGTGCTTGACCTGCGGGGCAATCCCGGTGGCAGCCTGCTGCAGGCCATCTCCGTGAGCGAACGTTTCCTCACGCCGGGCCAGCAGGTTGTCGCGGTGCGCTACCGTGATCGCGACCCCGACATCGGCTTGGCAGGATCGTTTGCCGGCACCGGCGCCCTGCGCGCCGGTGAGCCCGTCGTTGTGCTGGTGGACGGCGGCGCCGCGAGCGCGGCGGAGATCGTCGCCGGCGCATTGCAGGACCACGATCGCGCGCTGGTGGTGGGCACCACCTCGTACGGCAAGGGCGTGGTCCAGAGTCTCTATCCGCTGCGCGACGGCTGGGCGCTCAAGATCACCACGGCCCGCTGGTACACGCCCAGCGGGCGCAGCATCCAGCGTGACCGGGAGATGATCAACGGCCGCTATGCGCTTGTGACACCTGACTCACTGGAGACCGACTCGGTGCGGCATGCACGGCCGGCCTACAAGTCGGACAAGGGGCGCGTGGTGTATGGTGGCGGTGGCATCACACCGGATGTGGTGGTGCCGGCGGATACCATCAGCACGCCGGAGCAGAATTTCCTCAAGGCCATCGCGCCGGCCTCGCAGAAGGCCTACCGCGCCTTCTATGACGTGGCGCTCAAGATGCGACCCCGCATCCGCCCCGGCTTCACCGTGAGCGACGCCTGGCGTGACAGTCTCTTCCAGCAGATGAGCCGGGACAGCGTGCCGGTGACCAGGGCGCAGTTCGACAGCGCTGCGTCGCTGGTGAACCAGCTCATCGGCCAGCAGGCCGCGACCATTGCCTTCGGCGACTCGGCGGCGTTCCGCCGGCGGGTGGATGACGACGCCCAGCTCCACCGCGCGACCACCCTGCTGGGAAGTGCGCGGAGCCAGGCGCAGTTGTTTGCGGTAGC
>DASSHL010000319.1:0-6326 GCA_035692845.1 Gemmatimonadales bacterium | reverse complement strand
CAGCGGGAGATACATGGCGTGGTGCAGGCGGCGCAGGAGCGGGCCATCAGCCAGGTCGCCGCGGGAATGACGGGCCGGGACGCCGACGCGCTTGCGCGTGACGTCATCGCCGCCCGCGGTTTCGGTGAAATGTTCGGCCATTCGCTTGGGCACGGCCTCGGGCTCGAAGTCCATGAGGGACCGCGACTTTCGCCCACGGCCGACAGCCCCCTGCCGTTGCACGCGGTGGTCACGATCGAGCCGGGCGTCTATCTTCCCGGCTGGGGTGGCATCCGGCTGGAGGACGATATTTACCTCGGGTCCGACGGCGCCACCTGTCTCTCCGATAATCGCACCGAACTGCTTGAACTCGTCTGAAAGCCGGGGGTGGATGTGGTCCGCAACGGGAGTCAGACCTACGCATGAACGCTGATGAGATGCGGCAGCTCGCGCAGCTGCTGGAAAAGATGCCGGGGCTTAAGTCGGTGGAGCTCAAGGACGTCAAGCGACTCGCCGAACTGCTGCGCGAGTCGCCGGAAATCGGGTCCATCGAGGTGAAGGGCTACTTCGGCACGGGAATCGTCATTACGCGTACCGCGCAGGGCATCGCGGCACCCATGGCCTGGGGGCCACCGCCTGCTGTGCCTGCCATGTCCGCAGCGGGAGCTCCTGCCGCTGGAGCACCTCCGGCGGCCGCCGCGCCCCCCGCGGCATCGCATCTCAAGGAAATCAAGTCGCCGATGGTCGGCACCTTCTACCGCGCGCCAGAGCCCGGCGCCGAGGCCTACGCCAAGGTCGGAACCCGGGTCGCCACGGGCCAGACGGTCTGCATCATCGAAGCAATGAAGATCATGAATGAAATCGAGGCCGAATTTGCCGGCGTCGTGACGGAAGTCTGCGTGGACGATGCCCAACCTGTCGAGTTCGGCCAGGTGCTCTTCCGGATCGATCCCAATGGCTGACGCCGCCCCCGCCGGAGCTCCCTTCAATTTCAAGCAGGCCATCTCGAGCCTGGTCCAGCGCAACGGGTCGGACCTGCTGCTCAAGGTGGGCCGTGCGCCCACGGTGCGCCTCAACGGAGTGCTCACGCCGCTGGAGATGGCGCCGCTCAAGCCGGAAGACCTCAAGGTGCTGGCGGAGCAGATCATGACCCCGCGCCAGGTCAAGGAGTTCGCCGAGCGCAAGGAGGCCGACTTTGCCATCGGTGTGCCCGGCGTCGGCCGCTTCCGCACCAACATTTACCAGCAGCGCGGGACGCTCGCATTCGCCTTTCGCGCCATCCCGTACGAAGTCAAGACGGTGCGTGAGCTGAACCTCCCCACCGTGCTCGAAGGCATCTCGGACAAGCCGCGCGGCCTGGTGCTGGTCACCGGCATCACGGGTTCCGGCAAGAGCACGGCGCTGGCCGCGATGATCAACCACATCAACCAGACGCGGCGCGTGAACGTGATCACCATCGAGGACCCGATCGAGTTCCTGCACCGGGACCAGATGGCCAACATTTCCCAGCGAGAAGTGGGAACCGACACCATGTCGTTTGCCGCGGCGCTGCGGCACGTGCTGCGCCAGGATCCGGATGTCATCCTGATCGGCGAAATCCGTGACATGGAAACGCTGGACACGGCGCTCAAGGCGGCCGACACCGGCCACCTGGTCTTCTCCACGCTGCACACGACCGACGCCACCCAGACCATCAACCGGGTCATCTCGTTCTATCCGCCGCACCAGCACCAGGAGATCCGCTCGCTGCTCTCCACCGCGCTGCAGGCGGTGGTGTGCCTCCGGCTGGTGCCGCGCTCCGACGGCCGCGGGCGGGTGCCCGCGTGCGAAATCCTGGTCAACTCCGCCGCGGTGGCCGACAACATCCGCGACATCGAGAAGGCGCTCAATATCCCCGACCTCATCAAGGAAGGTGGCGTCTCCTACGGGATGCAGACCTTTGACCAGTCGCTCATGAAGTGGTACAAGGATGGCGCGGTCACGTATGAGGATGCGCTGTTCTTCTCCTCCAACCCGAGCGAATTCGCCCTTCGCGCGTCGGGCATTGACTCGGCATCCGATCGCACCTTCACGGAGATCACCGGGGAGCCGGACGCAGCGTCGGGCCGGGGCGCCTGATGTTCCGGAAGGTCCTGATCGCCAACCGGGGCGAGATCGCGCTGCGCGTGATCCGCGCCTGCCACGAACTCGGCGTCGAAACGGTGGCTGTGTATAGTGAAGCCGATCGCGAATCGCTGCATGTGCGCTTCGCGGATGACGACGTCTGCATCGGCCCGCCGCCGGGCCGCCTCTCCTACCTCCGGATTCCCAACCTCATTGCCGCCGCCGAGATCACCGGCGCCGATGCCATCCATCCGGGTTACGGCTTCCTGGCGGAGAACGCCGAGTTTGCCGAGACCTGCAAGGCGTCCAACATCGCCTTCATCGGCCCCAGCGCGGAGCAGATCCGCGCCATGGGGGACAAGGCGACCGCGCGCCGGCTCGCCAAGGAAGCTGGCGTGCCCACGGTCCCCGGCACGCCTGGCACCATCGAGGATGTGGACGAGGCGCTCGCGGCAGCCCAGCAGATCGGATTTCCCGTCATCATCAAGGCGACGGCGGGCGGCGGCGGCAAGGGCATGCGCATCTGCCAGAAGGCCGAGCAATTTGGCCAGCTGTTCAACCTGGCCCAGAACGAGGCGCTGGCGGCCTTTGGCAACGGCGCGGTCTACGTGGAGAAGTACCTGGAGCATCCGCGCCACGTCGAAATCCAGGTCATGGGCGACCAGTACGGAAGCGTGGTCCACCTGGGCGAACGGGACTGCTCGGTGCAGCGGCGCCACCAGAAGCTGATCGAGGAAAGCCCGAGCCCCGCGCTCACGCCCGAGCTGCGCGAGCAGATGGGCAATGCCGCCGTGTCACTCGCGAGCCGCATCAGCTATGTCGGCGCCGGCACGCTGGAATTCCTGCTCGACCGGGACGGCAGCTTCTATTTCATGGAGATGAACACCCGTATCCAGGTGGAGCACCCCGTCACCGAAATGGTCACGAGCTTTGACCTGGTGAAGGAGCAGATCCGGGTGGCCTCGGGTGAACCCGGCAGCTTCAAGGGTGACGGCCGCCACCTGCGCGGCCATGCCATCGAATGCCGCATCAACGCGGAAGATCCCTATCGCAACTTCCAGCCGAGCCCCGGCGTCATCACGGCGTATCACGCGCCGGGCGGTCCCGGCGTGCGGGTGGACAGCCACGTTTACGCCGGCTACACGGTGCCGCCGTACTACGATTCGCTGCTGGCCAAGGTGATTGTTCACGGCAATGACCGGAGTGAGGCGCTGGCCCGCATGGGCCAGGCGCTCGACAGCTTCATCGTGGAAGGAGTGACGACCACGGTGCCGTTCCTGGCTCGCGTCATCCGTCATCCCGATTTCGTGGCGGGCAACGTGGACACCCGCTTCCTCGAACGTGAATCGCACCTGCTCAAGCCGCCGGAATGAAGCTCGACGTGGTCTTTTCGCCGCAAGGCCTCAGCCCCGCTGATGTAGCGGGGCGTACCGTATTCGTGATCGACGCCCTCCGCGCCACCACCACGATCTGTGCCGCGCTCCATCATGGCGCGCGTGCCGTGGTGCCGGCGCCTTCCAGTGAAGACGCGGTGCGCGTGGCGCAGTCGGTCGGGACCCAGGACGCCGTGCTCGCCGGCGAGCGCCAGTGCGTCCGGATTCCCGGCTTTCCCCTCGGCAACAGCCCGCTCGAAATGACTCCGGAGACGGTTGGCGGCAAGCTCGTGGTGCAGACGACGACGAACGGCACCCGCGCGCTGCTCGCGACCCAGGGCGCCCGCGCCGTGTTTGCGGCGGCCGCAGTGAACCTCACGCTGGCGGGCGAGCGGGCGCGCCAGGCACTCGAGGAGGAGCAGGACCTCGTGATCGTCTGCGCTGGGCGTGAAGGCGCATTCGGGCTGGACGACGCGTACGTGGCGGGGCGGCTGGCCATCGCGGCACTGGGCGGCCGCCGGCTGCGGCGGGGACTGAATGACGCGGCGCTCGCCGCACTCGACCTGGTGCGCCGCTACGGCGACACGTTCCTTCGCCCTTTCAGCTATTCGGCCGCCGGCCGCCATCTCGCCAGGCTTGGCATGGCCGACGATGTGCGGGACGCCGCTCGGCTCGATGCCTATCCGGTCCTGCCACAATTCCACGACCGCCGGCTCACGCTCGCCCCGGCGGCGGTGCCTGCGTGAGCTCGCGCCGGCGCCTTGGCGCGGTCGCCGCGCTGGTGGGCGGGCTCTTCGCCGCGCTCGCCCTCCTGCCGATTCCCGCGACGGGGCCCGTGGGCCGGGTGCTGGGCCACGGGCTCTGGCACATCCTCGGCGCCGGTGCCATCGGGATTCCGCTGCTGGGCTTCGGCATCGCGCTCGCGGGGCTCGATCGCACGCCCCGGCTCAACATGCGCCGGTCGGCGTTGCTGATGATCGGGCTCAGCCTGCTGGTGCCATTCCTGATCGGTGTGGCCACCGAAATCCAGCGGGTGGACCTGCTTCCCGATGTGGCCGAGCGGACATTGGCGGCGCGCGCCACCGGCGTGCTTCCCGGTTTCTTTGCCATCATGGTGCGGGAGCGCATCGGGGTCGCCGGTGCGTTGCTGCTGGGCTTTCTCGCGCTGTCCGCACTGACGTTGTACACCTTTGCCTGGCACCCGCTCCAGCGGCTCGAGCGGCGGGACGAGCCCGAGCAGGCGCCCGAGCCCGAGGCCGCGGCTCCCAGGCGCGCGCGCCGCGTGGCCTTTGCCGGCGCCGATGCCATTGTCGAGCCGACCGATGTCGACGATACGGACAGCGGTGTTGCGGCGCCTGTGGCGGAGCCCGCTCGGAGCGAGCGCCCGAAAAAGGTGAAGCCGCCCAAGCCGGCGCCGGTCTCCAGGGAAACGGCTGCGGCCCAGCGTGCCGCCGTGGACGAGGAAAGCGAGCTGCCGCCTCTGGCGCTCCTGACGCCTCCGCCAGCGCGCGATGTGGATGCTGGCGAGGCGCAACTCGACCGGCTCGGGCAGCTGCTGATCGAGACGCTCCGCACCTTCAAGGTCGAATGCTCCATTGCCGGCCGGACCACAGGCCCGGTGGTGACCCAGTTCGAGGTGGTCCCAGCGCCGGGCGTCAAGGCGGGGCGCATCATCTCGCTGGCTGATGACCTGGCCATCACGATGCGCGCGCCCTCCATCCGCGTAGCCCCGATTCCCGGAAAGGGTGCGGTCGGCGTCGAGGTCCCCAATCCGACCGCGCGGATCGTCACGCTGCGGGAGCTGCTGGAAAGTGGCGAATGGACCCGTGCGCGCGCGGCACTGCCGGTGGCGCTGGGTCGCGACCTCGAAGGGCGCGCGGTGGTGGCGGACCTGGCCAAGATGCCGCACCTGCTTATCGCGGGCGCCACGGGGTCGGGCAAGAGTGTCGCCATCAACACCATCATCACCAGCCTGGTCTACCACTACACGCCGAAGGACCTGCGGTTCCTGATGGTGGACCCCAAGATGGTGGAGCTGTCCATCTACAACGCGCTGCCCCACCTGCGGCACAAGGTGGTAACCAACAATCACGACGCGGCCGCGGTGCTCAAGTGGGCGGTGTTCGAGATGAACCGGCGCTACGAACTGCTGCAGGCCAACGGCGCGCGCAACATCCTCGACTTCAACCGGAAGCTGGGTGAAGGCAAGGAGCTCAAGAATCCGAAGCGGCCAGCCATCAACCTCTCCACCATTTCCGCGGAGGAGGCCGACACCCCGCCTGCTCCCCCGGACGACGAGCACTACGCCGAGGGTCCGCTCCCATACATCGTGCTGGTGGTGGACGAGCTGGCTGACCTGATGATGACGGTGCAGGGCGAGGTGGAGACGCCGCTCGCCATGCTGGCCCAGAAGGCGCGTGCCATCGGCATCCATCTCATTCTCGCGACCCAGCGACCCAGCGTGAACGTCATCACCGGCCTCATCAAGGCCAACTTCCCCAGCCGGATCGCGTTCAAGGTGGCCAGCAAGGTGGACAGCCGGACCATCCTCGATGGCAATGGCGCCGAGGCGCTGCTGGGAAATGGCGACATGCTGTTCCTGCCGCCGGGGAAGAACGAGCCGATGCGGATGCAGGGCGCCTACATCGGGACAGATGAGACCGAGCGCGTGATGGACTGGTACGTGGCGCGTCGCGATGCCCGGCGTGCCGCGGCGGCCGCGGAGCCGGAGGAGACTGACATCCTCGCCATGGTTCGGGCGCAGGATGGGGATGGAGAGGCGGGGGGAGGCGAGGGCGCCGCGGACGATCGCGACGCGCTCTTCCGCGAGGCGGCAGAGGCTTGCATCCAGAACCAGGGTGGGTCCACGTC
>DASSHL010000318.1:0-14644 GCA_035692845.1 Gemmatimonadales bacterium | reverse complement strand
GTAGAAACGCCCACCCCTTGCGAGGTGGGCGCTGCCAGTCTGCGGTGAGCGGGCGCCACGACGTCCCGCTACGGCATGTTCAGCCGCACTCCGAGAACCCGCAGACGTGGCACTTGACGCAGCCTTCGGCGTATTCGAGCTGGGAGCCGCAGTCGGGGCAGGCCCCGGACAGGGTTTGCTGCATCCCGCCCATCACCAGCTGTTCCCCGCCCCGCGCCACGGACACCATCTCCTCCGGCGCCGGCGCACCACCAGTTGCAAGCAGTTCCTGCTGGATGCCCTGCTTCTCATTCATCCACCGTTCGATGGCGATGCCTACGGCATCCGGCACCGAGAGGACCTTGTTTGGTCCCAGCCCGATGACGCGATCAGAACTGATGCCGCGAAGCTGCCGGTGGATTTCCTTCATGGGAATACCCGACCGCAATGACAGCGAGATCAGGCGGCCCACGGCTTCGACATCAGCCATGAGCGCGCCACCGGCCTTGCCGAGGGACATGAACACTTCAAACGCCTGGCCCTTGTCATCCTCGGTGATGGTGACGTAGAGCGTGCCCAGCGGCGTCTCGACGCGGCGGGTGGTGCCCCGCAGCATTTCTGGCCGCGACCGCTTCTGCCGCCGGTTGAGGTTCTCGGCTTCCAGGTCATGGACCAGCTTCCGGAGCCGCTCATTCTCCGCCTGCACTTCGGCCAGTTCGCCGTGCATGTCGGCGGCGGCTTCGCGCGCCTCGACCGCGCTCATCCCGCTGAGGTCGGCGCGTGCCTCGGCGTGACCGCTGCTGGTGGCCTGTTCGTGCACCTTTTTGGCGGTGCTGCCGGTAGAGAGCACCTGCATGTCCCGGCTGCCGTCCCGATAGACCGTCACGCCCTTGCAGCCGAGGTGGAAGGCGAGCCGGTAAATCTCCTCGACGTATTCCTCGGTGGCATCGTGGGCGAAGTTGCAGGTCTTGGAGATGGCCGAGTCGTTGTACTCCTGGAAGGCGGCCTGCATCCGGATATGCCACTCCGGCTTGATGTGGTTGGCCGTCACAAAGACC
This sequence comes from Gemmatimonadales bacterium, assembly GCA_035692845.1. Lineage (GTDB taxonomy): Bacteria > Gemmatimonadota > Gemmatimonadetes > Gemmatimonadales > GWC2-71-9 > CAMLHP01. The sequence continues at coordinate 13,607 of DASSHL010000318.1, read as the reverse complement.
CGCTGCCACTGGGCCGGCACTTCATCGAAGTTGATGTGCCCGGCCTCGGCGATCTTCTGCATCAGTGCGTCGCTGTACCAGCCTTCCTGCTTCGCGATGGCGACAAAATCCTCATTCACGTCCGGCATGAGGACGCCCGCCTGGTTGCGCATGAACGCGACGGCAAAGAGCGGCTCGATGCCGGAGCTGCAGCTGGCAATGATCGAGATGGTGCCGGTGGGCGCCACGGTCGTGACGTTGCAGTTGCGAAGCTTCTTCATCGGGCGAATCCGCTTGCCGCTGGCATCACGCGCGCACGATGCGTCGGGACCCCAGATGCTCCGGTCCCACTCGGGGAACGGGCCCCGGATACCGGCGAGGCGCTCCGACTCCACCTTGGCCTCGTCATCCACGAACTTCTGGATCTTGCGGCCCAGTTCCACCGCTTCATCGGAATCGTAGGGAATGCCGAGGCGGATGAAGACGTCCGCGAGCCCCATGACGCCGAGCCCGATGCGCCGGATCCGGTTGGCGAGATCGGTGATCTCGGGCAGCGGATACTGGTTGGCGTCGATGACGTTTTCCAGGAAGTGCGTGGTGAGGTGCACCACCTGGCGCAGGTGGCTCCAGTCGATGGCGCCGTTCTTGACGAACGCCCCCAGGTTGATGGAGCCGAGGTTGCAGACGTCGTACGGCAGCAGTGGCTGCTCGCCGCACGGGTTGGTCGCCTCGTAGGCGCCGAGCGCCGGCACCGGATTGAACTGGTTGGCGCGGTCAATGAAGAAGACACCCGGTTCGCCGGTACGCCAGGCGCCGTGAATGATCTTCTTCCAGACGTCGCGCGCGTTCAGCTGGCCGGTGACTTCCCCGCTGCGCGGATGGATCAGGTCGTAGGCCGTGTCAGCCTCGACCGCGTCCATGAACGCGTCGGTGACGGCCACGGAAATGTTGAAGTTGGTGATCTTGGTCGTGTCATCCTTGCAGGTCACGAAATCCATGATGTCAGGATGATCGACCCGGAGGATGCCCATGTTGGCGCCCCGGCGGGTGCCGCCCTGCTTCACGACGTCGGTGGAGGCGTCGAAGAGTGACATGAACGACACGGGGCCCGAGGCCACGCCCATGGTGGAGCGGACGATCGAGTTCTTGGGGCGGAGCCGGGAGAAGCTGAACCCGGTGCCGCCGCCCGACTGGTGCACCAGCGCCATGGCCCGCAGGGTGTCGTAGATGCCGCTCTTGCCGTTAGACAGCGCGTCGTCCACTGGCAGGACGAAACAGGCGGACAGCTGGCCCAGGGGCCGGCCGGCATTCATCAGCGTGGGCGAATTGGGCATGAAGAGCCGATCCGCCATGATCCCGTAGAAAGTGTCGGCCAAGGTCTCGACCGCGCCCTCGGACGCCCCGTAGCGGCGATCCGGCTCCGCCACGGTCCGCGCGACTCTCGAAAACAGGTCTTCGGCCCGCTCCACCGGCTTGCCTGTCTCATCCTTGACGAGATAGCGCTTCTCCAGCACGGTGACGGCGTTGGGCGACAGCGAAACCGGTTCCCGAGGAGTCTGGGAATGCATGCGGAGTCTCCACCTGCGGCAAATTATGGAATGAAAGCGGCGCGCCGGCAGGCACACCGGGACGATCACCAGCCGTATATCTGTCGAAGGATTCCCTGCTCCGAACTTGCTGCGGTCTGACCGTCCAACCCGACAGAGGAACCAAGGCGCAAGCTAGGAGAATCGGCCGCGCGACACAAGACAGCGAAAAGTGGCGATGGGACGGGCAGTTCCGGTTTGCACATCACAAATGTGAAAGGCTGAAGGCCTCAGCCCTCTGCCTTCAGCCACCGACCCGCCCGATGCGCCTTGGCCTGCGCCACATAATGCCGCCAGGTCGCCTCGATCCGTTGCGCCAAGGCGGCATCGACCCGGCGCACGATCCGACCCGGCACGCCCATCACGAGCGAGCCGGGCGGAATCTGCATGCCCTCCGGGACCACGGCGCCCGCGGCAATCACGCTGCCAGTGCCCACCCGCACATCGTTCAGCAACACACTGCCCATGCCGATCAACGAGTCATCCTCGACCGTGCATCCGTGCAAGATGACCCGATGGCCAACCCCCACTCGATTCCCGATTCGGCATGGGACGCCCTCATCCACATGGACGATGGTCCCGTCCTGGATATTCGTGTCGTCGCCGATGGTGATCGGGGCCATGTCACCGCGCAGCACCGCCGCATACCAGATGCTCGCGCGCTCGCCCACGGTGACGTCGCCCAGCACCACCGAACCCGGCGCGAGGAACGCCGAGGCCGCGATCGCAGGACCCACCGGTGCAGGGCGCGTCATCGTGCCGGCGGGAACGCCATCTGGGTCCACGCGCCCACCGCTGCCCCATTCTGCTGGGCCGGTGTCCACTCGAGACTGGTGGCGATCGCGCGCGCCGCCCGGTCGAACGCCTGGTTGCCGGACGACCGCAGAACGCGCACCTCTTCCGAAGCCCCGGACAACCCCACGTAGATCCAGAACTCGGCTGGCCTCGCCACCCCTCGCACCCCGGCGGGCAACGCAACAAATGGCGTTGACAGCGGCCGCGGACGAACATCAAAGCATTCCGTGCCATCCCACTGCGGACCAGGCTCGCAAGGATCGGCGCTTGCCGGCTGCCTGGCATCGCCAGAAGGCGTTGCCGCCGGCGCAGGCTGTCCCAGCTGTGTGAGGACCGGCGCGAGCAGCAGGGTGTCATCGCGATGTACGGACACCGTTTCGGCGTAGAACCGGTGGCGAGGCGCCGAGATGGCCACCACGTGACTGCCGGCGGGCAATCGCGTGACGGCATTCATCGCACGCTGTTCATCGATCAGCACTTCCGATCCCTCGGGGAGGTTGCGAATCCGGATGGCTCCCGAATCCGCGCCGGCCGCCGCTGCGACAGGTGGTGCGTGGCGCGCCGTGTCGGCTGGCGGCGGCGGTGCCGTAGCCCGGGTAGTATCGAGCCGAATGGTCGACGGGGAACGCGCCGAGTCGGCCCTGATGCGAAGCGATTCGGCCGCCGCCGCCTTGGCCACAGCCGCTGAATCGGGCCCGCCCAGATCGGGGCCCGCATTCCCCCTGCCCCGGCTCCAATACCAGTAAGCTCCGGCACCGGCCAGCAGCAGCAGGATCAGGATGATGGGGAAACCGCCTCCCTTTCCCTGCTTCATGACCGCGGAGCGATTGGCCACACGGCGCGCGCCCTGGCGCGCCTCCGGATCCTCCCTGGATACGGTTCGAGCCTCGCCTGGCGGCGGGAGTGGGGGAACTACCGGTGAGGCGACTGTCGGTTCGAGCGCGGCTGCGGGCACCGCGGGCGTTGGCGGCCCTTCACCGGGAATCAGGATGACGGGTGGCCCCATCCTCGTCTTCATCCGCACGACGCTCGGCGCCAGCTCCTGGCCCGCCAGCGCCTTCTCCAGGTCGGCCGCCGACTGGAAACGCTGGTCCGGCTCCTTGGCCACCATCTTTTCGATCACGGCGTACAGCGAGCGCTCATCCTCGTTCACCAGCCGGGGACGTGGCAGAGGTTCGCTGACGTGCTTGTAGCCGATCTGGAAGGCGTCGTCGCCGTCAAACGGCGCGCTGCCGGTCAGGCACTGGAAGGCCACGATACCAAGACTGTAGATGTCGCTCCGGAAGTCGGTGTCCTGCGCCCTTGCCTGCTCCGGCGACATGTAGCGCGGCGTGCCGATGGAGAGGCCAGTCCCGGTGAGGCGCTGCCGGGTCGCGGCCTTGGCGATACCGAAGTCGGTAAGCACGGTCCGGCCGAATTCGTCGAGCATGATGTTGTCAGGCTTGACGTCGCGATGTACCACGCCGTGCTCGGCGGCGTAGCCGAGGGCCGAGCCCGCCTCGAGCAGCAGGCGCCGGATTTCCGCGGGACGGAGGCGGCCATGCTCCTTGAGCAGGTCGGAGAGCGTGCCGCCCCGCAGGTACTTCATGACGAAATAGATGACCTGCCCGGCCCGGCCCACCCGGTAGATGGGAATGATGTTGGGATGTTCCAGCCGCGCCGCCGTGCGCGCCTCCCGCTGGAAGCGCTCGATGAATTCCTGGTCGAAGGTGAATGCCGCGGGCAGTACCTTGATGGCAACATCGCGCTCGAGTGCGCGTTCGCGCGCCCGGTATACCAGGGCCATCCCGCCCCGGCCCAGTTCGTGGAACTGATCGTATTCCTCCGATAATGCTTCACTGGCAAGATCGGCTTCGCTGGCCTGGCCCGTCGCCAGTCGCCGCATTGGCGTGGTCGCAAAGAGATCGAGACCGCAGGCGGAGCAGAAACGGGAGCCGTCGGGGAGGGCGGTGCCGCAATGGGTGCAATGCATGGACTCGAAGCTACCGGCCTCCGAGAACGGGCGTCAAGCGGCGTCGCGGAACGTCGGAGAACTCTGGCGGAACGCGCTGCCAGCGGGCGCAGGCACGCATGCCCGCCCCTTGCCCGCTGATACCGAGGGCATGCCTAACCCGATGCAGGAATCCTGCTTGCATCGAGGCACGGCACCCGGATGGCGCTGCGCCACCGCTGGCACGCGCGATGCGCTTCCGGCGACGGACATTCACCGGAGAGGCATGTGGTACCGACGCACACCATCGTATTCGGCCAGCAGAAATTGCGGAATGCGTTGCGCGGCTCGCAGCAGCAGGGGCAAGCGCTCGGCTACGGTTTCATCCTGCTCGCGAGAAAGCGGGGCCGCCGCATGGCGCTCGGCATCATCACTCCGGGAGGGGAAAGCCTGGCGCTGACGCCCCGATTGCTTGCCGGGCTCGCGCGGCGGCCGCTCTGGCTCTACGGCACGGCCGCGGTGGCCATCGAAGCGGGTGACGCGATGGCAGGCCTGCCAGCGAACAGCATGAATGATGGCGACCTGCCCCTGGCCTCGGTGCTCATGCATGTGGAGGGTCTCGACCGCTACGCCCCGGGCGCCCAGCGCGTGGTCGAGGTGGAAGCCCGCGTGATCGCCGATGCGCTGGTCCAGCCGCTGGTGGTGCTGACTACGAGCCGGCCGGCGGCGTGGCCATTGTAGCTACCTCCCCACCACCGTAAAGCGCGCTTCCCGCCGGTCATCCTTGCCGGCGGCATCGGTGACCGTGACACGCAGCGTGTAGGTTCCCGGGCTCAGCTTCTCGAGCGAGACGTCACGGTGCAGGCCGGCGCCAGCTGGCCCTGCGCGGTCCTGGAACCGGAGCTTGATCGATGTTCCCCCGCCACCGAACACCTTCCGCAGCACGCCACCACCGCCCTTCCCCTTCCTGACCTCGATCTGCGTGGTGTAGCCCGCTCCCGGCGCGATCCCGAACACCTCGTAATACACCTGTAGCGTGTCGGTGTGGGCATACAGCCCCAGCGGATTGAAGAGCACGGAATCGCCGGTGACGTCCGATGTCCAGGCCAGGTGCGCCACTCCGGATCCGAGCGCGAGGTCACTCAGCCGCGGCGTCTCTGCCTTGACCGCCACCACACGCAGCGTGTCGAGGGGGGCCACGAGGCCCGCATCGGCTCCCTGCTCCACGGCGACCCGGTATGAGAGGTCCCCGGGCGGCACATTCACGTCCACGCGCCCCAGCAGGTGCTCGCGCGGCGGCACCGCCGATGGCGAGACGAACTGGCGCACCGTGTCGAGCGATGCCACAACTGTCCCAGTGCTGTCCACGGCTGCGAAGCGAAGCCGGACGGCGTAGAGATAGCCGCGCGCGATGCGCACGGGCTGAAGACTTTCGCCCCGGATGCCGTAGGTGATCTGCACCAGGGGACCTTGCGCGTCATGCCCGACAGCGAGCACATGGACCTCGGCATCCAGGTCGCGCGCAAAGTGCAGGGTGTAGCTGTCGGTTGTGGTGCCGACACGGATGCTCTCCCGGCCCATCCGCCGCTCCTCGGCGCGATACCGCTCGCCGCTCGCCTCGCCCACGCCCTGCAGGCGCGAATAAAGCGGCGAAAGCTTCTGGCGTGAGGTCAGCAGCTCGTCGGCTTCACTGCCGACCTGGCTGCCGCGAGCTCCCAGCAGCACGGCATTGCTGAAGCCCAGGACATCAAAGAGGCTCTCCACCAGCTTGTAGTCCTGCACGTCCTCGCGGGCTATGAAATGGAACAGCAGGTCCCCTTCCGGACGGCTATAGCGCCAGGATTCGTTGGGTTCGACACCGGGAGCGTTGTAGAACGCGCGAGCCGTGGGTGCACCATGGCGCATATAGATCACGCCGCGGTCATCGAATTCCTTGCTGCCGGAGCGGTACCGCTCAACGATGTCGTAATGCCGCTTGGTGGAGGCGAGGAAGAAATTCCGGCGTGCGTAGAAGTAGCGACGGTAATGCTCCGCTAGGCGTGCGCCAGGCGTGCGGAGCGAGCGCTCGTCCCGGCTGGTCCAGAACTGTCGCAGCAGTGCTTCACGGCCACTGCCCCGGGTCCCGTCAAACTTCCTGAGCACGCTGTCCGGAGCGATCAGGGCGAGATCCTGCCGGTAGCCGGCGACGGCGGCGGAGTCGTCGGCGCGTGAGCCCTCGTAATAGGCCAGCTGCCCGGCGAAATCGCCCAGCATGAGCCGGGTGCGCGCGATTTCGAGCAAGCCGAGCGGCCGGTCATCGCCGAACGCCGCATACTGACGGAACGCGGCAAGGGCGCTGTCCGCGTCACCGACTTCCCGCTCGACTCGCCCTCGGGCGAGGAGCACATCGGGATGCAGCGTGGCGCTGGTGCCGGCAGCGCGGCGAAGGGCATCGAGCGCCACGTTCAGCTTGATATTGACGCGCTGCTGCAGCGCGGTGCCGGCCAGCTCCACAAGCCCCTTGGCAAACGAGGGGTCGACCTCGGCCGACTTGGCGAAGGCAATCGCGGAGCGGGACAGTGCATCCTTTCCAAACATTTGCTGCAGACCGGCGACAACCGAAATGTGCGAGTCGCCGATACCGTACTCGGCGAGCCCCATGCCATACCACGGATAGGGCCATTCGGGCTCCAGGTCGATACTCCACTGGAACTCGGAGGCGGCATCGTCGAAGTGTCCCTGCCCACCAAGCTCACCCAGCCGCAAGGCGACGAAGCCCAGGCGCAGATGCAGCAGGGTGCTGTCGCGATGCGCCTTGGCCGATTCGATCAGCCCACGCTCCAGCCGCAGCAGCCCCGTCGTGTCGGAGGCGGACGCGAGAGAATCCTGCAACAGTTGCAGCCCGGCACGCTCCTGGGACGACTGCGCGTGCGCCGGGACGAACGGAGCAATGCCCAGCGTGACCACAACGGCGATTTGAATGAGAATGCGACCTGACATCACACAATCCATCAGCGGGTATTCTGGAGACGCCGGGCTGGGTGGAGGGTGCACGCGGGAGAGGGGCTGGAGGCTGAAGGCTGAAAGCAGCCTTCAGCCTTCATCGCTTCTCGCCCTGCGCTCTCCATTTCAGGAAACTCTCTATCCCCCGAAACACCCCGCGCGCATACAACGCCTGCCCCTGCTCCGAACGCAGCGCGGCTTCCTGCTCCGGCACCATGATGAAGAGTCCTTCGGTCAGGATGGCTGGCATCCATGTCGGGCGCACTAGCGCCAGGTCGCCCCGAGCGTAACCGAGATCGCGGACGCCGAGCGCCTTGACCAGTTCGGCATCAACGGCCTTGGCCAGCGGAATGCTGCGCGGGTGATTGTAGAACACGCTGGTGCCGTTGTTGGTGAACGGGTTCACCCCGTCCGGCAGGGCATTGTTGTGAATCGAGATGAGGAGATCGGCACCGATCGAATCGGCGAGCCGGGTACGGGGGTAGAGGTCTACCGCGCTGTCGCTTGTTCGCGTCATCACGACGCGCGCGCCCGCTTCCGCCAGCAGGTCACGCAGCTTGAGGCCGATGCCAAGATTGGGAACCGGCTCGTACAGGCCGGTGGGGCCAGTCGCGCCGACCGGCGGGTGCCCCGGGTCCACCACGATCAGGACGCCCCGGAGCGGGTGGCCGCCGTCGAGCGCCGGCGGGCGATGGATTTCCAGCAGCATGTCGCCATGGTCGTAGCGCACCCGATAGCCCCAGACCGGCAGCGACAGGTTTACGGAGAGCACGACGCCGCGCGGGTCATCCTGGGTCCACGCGATGGCGGTCACGAGCGAGTCATCGGAGGGACCGTAGCGGACCCAGTTGGCGTCGCTCACCGCCCCGTACAGCACGAGATCCAGGCGTCGATCCGATTCAATCACCTGAAACGGGATGCGGTCGCTGAGCGGTATGCGAAGCGTCACGCTGGCGCTGTCCGAGCCGAGCGTGAGGGACCCGACAACGGGATGCGGTGCAGCTACGCCACGCAGCACGGTGGCCTCGGCGGCTGGCACCCAGGCATGCACGCCGGGAGCCAGGGCCAGTCGCAACTCATCCCCGAGCCGCGCGTCGGCCAGCGCGTGCGTGCCTGCCGGCCAGAACCAGGTGTAAGTGCCGCCCCGCACTGCCCGGGCAACGGTGATGCCATCCGTCATTCCTGAGCGCGAGGGATCGTCGTTCAGCTCGACCACGCCAAGCACCGTGTCGGCCTGCCGCACCTCGATGGGCCATGGCATTCGCACGGTGTCCGCACCATTCACCACCTGCAGGATCCACGACGAGTCGCCAGGCAGGGGATCACGCGGCCGCAGGCGGCCTTCGAAGCGGTCGGCCGGAACTGAGCGGCGCAGATTGGCGGTGTCGCGATCGAAGGCGCGAATGCCCTCGTCGACCTGCGGCAGCCGGTGATCCGGTACCAGCTGGGCCAGCAGGCTGTCGCCATCCCATAGCGATACACTGGAGCCCGGAGCGGCGCGGAGGGCGAGCGGCAGCCATTCGTCACCTGGCCACCACACCTGGCCGCGAGGCGAGAGGGAACCGCTATCCACCCACGCCGCCTGCAAGGGAGGAGGGACGAAACGCCGGGGTCGCCGAATCGTACGGGTGACGCGGGCGGAGTCAGCGCCGCTCACGGCGACCACGGTGAACCGCATCAACGTATCGGGCGGGAGCGGCACCCAGGCGAGCCAAGCCCCGTTGGGCCAGACCCTGACGGGCGCACCGTTGACCGTGAGCGTGGCGCGGCCACTGCCGGTGGATCCGAAGAGAAAGGTGGAATCGCGCGCTGCGATGGCCACGCCCTCATCGGGATAGCGAACTGTGAGGGCCAGCGGGCCGGTGACCGAATCCATGCCCGGAAGCCCCGACTCCAAGGGGGCACCTCCGACGGTCACCGGGGCTGCAGCGGGAGCGGGCTGGCGCGGAGCGCAGGCGAGGACGCACAACATGAGGCAGGCGGCAGCAGGTCGCAGCATGGGTCCAAACTACATTCGGACCAGAGCTTACGCCAAAGCCGTACGTTGACGCTCTCCCCGCTGATTCCTAGATTCCGCGAGCCCGCGTTCCGGCCGGCCGCCAACACCACGAAAGGCGCTATTGAGATGCACAGCTGCCCAGGGAAACCCGGCATGACGGCGGCCGCGGCACTCGCCGTCCTGCTGAGCGGATGCGGCGGCCCTCCCGCGGCCGATCATGCGCCGGCTGATCATGCCACAACAGATTCCGGCGTGGACACACTCAAGCCCGACTCCCTGGCGCCGAGCGACACCATCCACCGCGGCACTCCGATCGGCGATCCTGCCGCCGTGCCTCGGCCCGGCGTGCAGCTGCCCCGCCCTGCCGATTCTCTCTCCGGTGAGCGCTCATGAGCGCTGCCGTGCACGTCTCCGTCTTTGCCAAGACGGACCTGGGACAGACACGCGAGCATAACGAAGACTCATTCCTGGTGGCGGACCTCTCGACCGGCACTGCCAGCCTGATGCCAGACGTCCGCGAACATGATGTCGGGAAGCGCGGCTCCCTCTTCGTCGTGGCCGATGGCATGGGTGGGGCCGCTGCCGGCGAATTGGCCAGCTCAATGGCCACAGAGGTGATCTGGCAACACCTGATCACGACCTGGGCCACGGACACCGAGCTGACAGCGGAGCTCTTCGCGTTACGCCTGCGCGAGGCCGTCGAGCGCGCCAACGCCGAGCTCTTCCAGTACGCCGAAGAGCATCCTGAAGTCCACGGCATGGGCACGACGCTGACCATGGCAGGCGTCTTCGGTGCGGAACTGTATCTCGCGCAGATCGGCGACAGCCGCGCGTATCTCATCCGCAATGGCCGCACCTCCCAGCTCACGCGCGACCAGTCACTCACGCAGCGGCTGATCGATGCGGGAGAGCTCAGCGAAGAAGAGGCGGAGCGGAGCGAGCGCCGCAACATCATCCTGCAGGCGCTGGGGCCCGATCTCCAGATCCGGGTGGACCTGAGTCACCAGGCACTGCGCCGCGGAGACCTGCTGGTGATGTGCTCCGACGGGTTGTCCGGACTGGTGAAGCGCGACGAGATCGGGGAAGCGGCGGAACGAATCTCCGCCCTGCCGGAGCTCTGCAGCGCGCTGATCGACCTGGCCAACTCGCGGGGCGGGCCCGACAACATTACGGTAGTCGCCGCGCGCTTCGGTGGTGAAGGCCTGGAATTGCCGGACACGGGCGACGAGGTCGGCTACCACAACCTCGACATCGAGGAAGTCACCACCATCGAATTCCCGTCGCCGATACCCGCCGTCGCTCCTGAAAAGCGGACCGGCTCGCCACGCACCCTGGTCATCGGCGCCATCATCGTCACCGTGCTTATCGCCCTCGCCCTGGTCCTGCTCTTCTGAGTCTTTCCTCCGTCACTTGCCTGCGGGGCTGCACGTGAACGTCCGGGAGCTGATTCGCACGACGCCGGTCCGCACCCGCATGGCGTGGATCGGGGCAGTTGCGTTCGCCTCAGGCTTTCCGTTCGGGCTCATCAACGAAACGATTCCGGTGTACCTCCGGAGCGAGGGCGCCGGGCTGGTGGAGGTCGGCCTGGTGGCGACGGTGACGCTGCCGTGGACCATCAAGTTCCTCTGGGCGCCGCTGGTGGACCGGGTGGGATCGCGCCGGCTCTGGGTCACCGGCTGCCTCGCACTGCTCTCGGTGCTCACGCTGCTGGTCGGGCACGCTGATGTCCATGCGCTGGCCCCGCGCTTCTGGCTCCTGCTCACGGTGATGGTGACGCTCTCGGCGACCCAGGACATCGCCATCGACGCCTACACCATCGAGACCACCACCGAGCGCGAGCTCGGTGTGGCCAACTCGGTGCGCATCGCGCTCTACCGCGTGGCAATGTTCGTGGCCGGCGGACTCCTCATCTACATCGCGGGGCGCGCGAGCTGGCCGATCGCCTTCACGGTTGGTGCCGCGGTGCTGGCAGCGCTCGCGCTGGCGGCGTTCGCGCTCCCCACCGCCACGGACACCGGTGCCACACAGCAATCGCTCTGGGAGCCGATTGTGGCGCTGCTTCGGCGGCCCGGCATTGGCTTCGTCATCCTGTTTGCGCTGATCTTCAAGCTCGACGTGGCGTTCCTCGAGCCAATGATGCGGCCGTTCTGGGTGGACCGGGGGCTTTCGCTGGAGGAGATCGGCGCCGCGCTCACCACCGGGCGCATCATCGCGACGATCGCCGGCGCCACGCTTGGCGGTGTGCTCACCAGCAAGTGGGGCATCCGCACCGCGCTCTGGGCACTCGGTGCCGTACAGGCATTGTCTGCGCTGGGATATTTCGGGGCCGCGGTCACGGCGGGCAAGCCGGCGGTCTATGCCGCCGCCTTCTTCGAGAACTTCGCCGCCGGCCTGGGCACCGCGGCGTTCGTGGCGTACCTGATGAGTGTTGCAGAGCGCCGCTTCGCCGCGACCCAGTATGCGCTGCTGTCCGCACTGATGGCGGTCACGCGGGGCGGCGCTGGAGCGGTGGCCGGCACCATGGCCGAGCGCCTTGGCTATGCGCCGTACTTCGTCATCGCCTTCCTGCTGGGGCTGCCGGCGTTTCTGCTGATTCCCTTCCTGCGCCGCTCGGCGCGGCCGGACGAGCTCAGCGACGCACCCGCGGCATGAGCCAGCGGGCCACCGCTTCCTGCATCAGGCGCTGGCGATGCCAGGCGACGACAACGGGCGCACGACCGGGAATGGCCGCCGCCAAGCGGGGATGTGCAAACAGCAGGATCAGGTCGGCTGAGGGCGCCGCCTCCCGAAGCCGGGCCAGGCTTTCCTGGCCCCAACCGCCCCGCCCCTTCCACGCTCTCGGTTCCGCATAGGCAATAACAACGCTGCTACCGCCGCTGCCGAAGGCAACGCCTTCGTCCTCGAGCGCGCGAATGATCCAGTCCCCAGGGCTCGCGGCATACGGGCCCCCGATATCGTCATCGATGAGCGTGACGTTGAGCGGCTGCCGTAACGGGGGGGCAGTACCTCGGAGCGGCGGAGCGGCCAGCAAGCGGTCAGCAAGTTCCTGCCCCAGGCTGGACGTCGCCGGAGGAGCGACTGCTGCTGGACGCGCGGACTGTCGGGCAAGAAGGGCCTCGACGCGCCGGACCGCATCGGACAGGCGCCCAGGCGAAAGCGTGCCGGTCCGCTCTCCGTCGCTGAGCGCCGCGGCGGCGACGCCCAGATCCCTGGGATAGAGCAGCACGTCCACGCCCGCCGCCACCGCCTGGACATACGCTGCCGATTCGCTTCGCCCCTCGAAGGCGCCTTCCATGATCAGCGCGTCGCTCACGATGGCACCCGCGAAGCCGAGCTCTGAGCGCAGCGTCGCGAGGATGCGGGGCGAGACAGTCGCAGGAAGCCGCGTATCATCGAGCGCCGGAAAGGCCACGTGCGCCGTCATGCACGAGGCCACGCCAGCCGCGATCCCGGCGCGGAAGGGACGCACGTCCTCCTCGAGCTCTGCGCGCGTGGCGCTGACGAGCGGGAGTCCGGCGTGCGAATCGGTCACGGTACGCCCATGCCCGGGAAAGTGCTTGACGCAGGCAAGCGCACCCGCGTCCTGGCAACCTTCCACCCACGCTGCGACGCAGGCACCGACCCACGCGGGGTCGTCGCCGAAGGCGCGAGTCTGGACAATGGGATTGTCGGGCTCCGTGTCGAGGTCGGCCACCGGAGCGAAGATCCAGTTGATGCCGACACTCAGTGCATCGCGTGCGGTGGCGGCGCCCGCGCGGCGAATCGCATCGAGATCACTCAGCGCACCCAGCGCGCGGGGAGGCGGCAACTCCTGCAGCCCGGCAAACTGCTGGCCGGCTCCACGCTCGAGATCGGCAGCAAGGAGAAGCGGACGCGAGACACGGGACGCGAGACTCGAGGTGAGGCGCCGCACCTCCTCAGCCGGCCCGCCGAAGATGATGAAGCCGCCGACGCCAAGCGCCAGCGCCTGGTCAACCAGCGCCGATTCGTGCTGGAAGCCAGTGTCGGGCTGCCAGCGAAGTGCGGGCATCAGGAGGCGCGCGAGCGGCGATGCCGCGTCACTGGTCACGGGTGCGTCACCGAGCCCAGCACCCGAAGACCTGCCGCCCCTGTTGCCGCCGGAAGGTTTCCCGGCTGGCCATTGATGGTGAGGTGTCCCAGCAGGGCAAACGCAGCAGCCTCTTTCGCGTCACCATCGAAGAACAGCTCGTCGAATTTCCGGATCGGTACGGCCGCGCCGCGTCCCTGCTCCATCCGGCGACCGAGTGCCGCCATCAAACCCGGATGGTGCGCACCGCCCCCCGAGACCACGATGTCCGCGGGTGGGGTCCATCGA
>DASSHL010000317.1:0-2233 GCA_035692845.1 Gemmatimonadales bacterium | reverse complement strand
CAGGATGGCCTTGTCCTTGACGATCCGGGCGTGGAATTCGAGGTTGGCCGCGGTGGGGACAGCATCCACCAGCTCGGCCAGGTACTCGAGGCCGCCCGCCGCGTCGAGCTCGCCTCGCCGCATCAGCTCATCACGGAGGGTGACGTGGTCGATCACCACCCGGCGTTCGGTAAGTCCCACCATGGCCCGGAACAGGCGGCGATGGGGCTCGCGGTAGAACATGGTGTCGGTGAGCGACTCGGTGGCGCGGAGCGCCGCATCCTGGTCGAGCAGCATGGCGCCCAGCACCGCCTGCTCGGCTTCGTTGCTCCATGGCGCGCTGCGGCCTACATACGACTCACTGGTCGAGTAATTGTCGGGCGATACGGACGTCATCCCAGGCCGGCTTCTTCCAGTTCGGGTTGCGGAGCAGTGCCGCGGGATGGTACGTCGCCACTACCGGGATGCTCCCGTAATGGTGGACCTTGCCCCGGAACTGACCCAATGACTGTTTCTTGTCGAGCAGCGCCTCGGCGGCGGTGCCTCCCAGCAACAAGATCACCTTCGGCTTGATGAGCGCAAGCTGGCGATGCAGGTAGGGGATGCAGGAAGCCACTTCATCAGGCAGCGGCTTGCGATTCTGCGGCGGCCGGCACTTCACCACGTTGGTGATGAAGACATCCTTCCGCTCGAGGTCGACCGCGCTGAGGATCTTGTCCAGCAACTGCCCGGCAGCGCCCACAAAGGGCTTTCCGGTCTCGTCCTCAGTGGCGCCCGGCCCTTCCCCAATGAGCACGAGCCGCGCCTTGGGGTTTCCGTCGCCTGGCACCGCGTTGGTGCGCTTGGGACAGAGGTCGCAGCAGAAAGTGGTCCGGATTCGCTCCGCCACCCCGTCCAGATTCAGCTCATTCAACCCTGCAGTATCGAGCACTCCAACCGGCGGCTGCACCGTGATGCCGTCCGCCGGAATCCCGGGCGCATCCTTCTGCCAGCTCGGGCGGGCGTGAAGCTTGGCCGGGCCCTTTCCCTCCAGCGGCCCCGGAAAACTTGTGCGTGACGTGACCACTTCCGGCCCTCCCAACTCTATCTGCTGGCGCAGGTACCGCAGGCGTGCGTCAGCCAAGCCGAGCCTCCACGGCGTCCAGGATGGCGTGGGCCACGTCGTGCTTCGAGGCGAGCGGCAGCTCCGTGACACTCCCGTCCCGCCCCAGCAGTGTGACTCGGTTGGTCGACACTTCGAATCCCGCGCCTGGTTCCAGCGCGTCGTTCACCACGATCAGGTCCAGCTGCTTCCGGCTGAGCTTCTCCTGCGCGCGTGCGATGGCGTTACCGGTTTCCAGCGCAAATCCGACGACGATGGCACCCGGCTTCCGCCGCCCGACCGTCGAGGCAAGCACATCGGGTGTAGGCTCCAGCGCCATCGTCATATCACCCTGGCTCCTCGAAATCTTGACGTTGGCCGGCTTCGCCGGCCGATAATCCGCCGGTGCGGCCGCCATGATCATCGCGTCTGCCTCCGGCAAGGCAGCCTCGACGGCAGAGGCCAGCTCCGCGGTGGATTCAACACGCAGTACTTCGACTCCTTCGGGCGCGGCCAGCGCCGAGGGACCGCTGATCAGGAGCACCTCGGCGCCGCGGGCCCACGCTGCCTGGGCAAGCGCAACACCCATGAGCCCGCTCGACCGGTTGGTGATGACCCGAACCGGATCGATCGATTCCCGCGTGGGCCCTGCAGTCACGATAATACGTTTGCCGTCCAGACGGCTTCCGCGTCGCCGAAGCATTCGCTCAGCATGCGCCAGGATGACGTCGGGCTCGCTCATCCGCCCGGGCCGGTCGCTGGGACCCTCGGCCAGGGCACCCGTCGCGGGCCCGACGATTGTCGCGCGATTCCGCAGCAGCTCCACGTTCGCGCGGGTTGGCTCTGACGCGAACATTTCGTCATTCATGGCCGGCGCGAGGAGGACCGGCGCGGTAGAGGCGAGCAGGAGCGTGGTGAGGAAATCGTCCGCCAATCCCTGGGCGTAGCGGGCCAGGAGCTGCGCGGTGGCCGGCGCCACGATCACGAGGTCGGCGTCTTGTCCCAGCCGCACATGCGAAAGCGCCCTGCCCTGCTCCCAAAGGGAGGCCAGGACAGGACGCCCGGTCAGTGCCTCGAATGTCAGCGGCCGCACGAACTCCTGAGCGGCGCGGGTCATTACGACATCAACCCCGGCGCCCGCCTCGGTCAGTCGCCGGGCAAGGATGCAGCTCT
>DASSHL010000316.1:0-5520 GCA_035692845.1 Gemmatimonadales bacterium | reverse complement strand
TCGTTACTTTTCCCGTCCCGATTCCGGGGCTGTAGCTCAGCTGGGAGAGCGCTGCAATCGCACTGCAGAGGTCAGGGGTTCGATCCCCCTCAGCTCCATCAAAAATTCAAGATTCTGCCCCTTGGTGTAACTGGCAACACGCCTGACTCTGGATCAGGAGAGTCCTGGTTCGAGCCCAGGAGGGGCAATGCCCAGAGTGAACAACTCTGGGCTTTTCTTTTGGGCTTCGTCGGTCAGCTTGACCTCCGCTTGACCCAGCGCCGGCACCTTCCTGGAGTCATCTGCTCCCGGAGAGAGCCATGCGCCGCAACTTGCAGATCCTCGCCCTCGTCCTGACGTCGCTCCACGCTCCGCTTGCCGCTCAGGGCAGCACGGCTGACTCTGTGACTCCGCCGCGCGTCCGCGTCCGGCAGGTGGGGTTGGAGCGTCCCGTGATCGGCACGCTCACGCATCTCGGCCCTGACACGCTCTACCTCAGTGCCGCCGAGGGCGATCTCGCGATCGCCCGGTCTGAGGTGACCAGGCTCGAGGTGAGCCGAGGGATGCGCTCGAACGCTGACCGAGGGTTCAAGACCGGGCTGATCACCGGCGCGACGCTCGGCCTTGCGGCCGGCATCGCGATCGTGGCACATCCCGCCGGGTGCTTCTGCGACACCGGTCCCGAGACCGTGCCGGAAATGATGGCCATCTTCGGGTTGCCGGGTGCGGTGCTAGGCGCGGCCATCGGTGCGCTCTCGCACTCCGAGCAATGGCGGAAGGCGCAGCTCGATGATCAGGCGATTTCCCTGCGCCTGGTACCGCGGCAGGGGCAGATGGCAGTGGAACTGGGGATGGGGATGAAGTTCTAGAACCTCGCGGCCTGCGGCGCCCGGGTGCGTTCCCTCTTGACAGGTTCGTTCCCGCACCATATCCTGTGCGCCCTTGGGAGTCGCGTCCCGATGTCGCATGGTCAGGCCCACCCGCTCACCGCGGGCGCCGGCCAAGTTCGAGCCCTCGAGGCTCGGCCGCACATCGGCGACGCGATTCGTGTTTCGGGCACTTGGTACTTAAATGGCTGGAGATGACCACGTTCAGATGAATACGCGCTCGATGACTTCAGCTGCCTGCCGGCTACCGGCCGCCCGAGCGGCATTCGCGAAGCTTCGAATCCCTTACGGGTTCGGGGCGGGCAGGCAGTGCGCATCGACGGGCATCGACACACGAGATGGTGCAGCAGAGAGTACGGGACGGGCAGGGCAGGGCGTAGAGCAGTAGCGCCAGGCCTGCCAGCTGGGTGCGAAGTCAATCGCCCCGTCCGTGCTCTCGAAGCCGGGCGGGGCGATTCGCATGCCGGGCCACGGCACCGGACACCACGAGCTCTTTGACAAACGGAGTCAGCAAAACAGGAAGTTGCCGACGGCCGGCCGGCGTAGCGCGCCCGCATATGGTCACGCGACTCCCGTGCGACGCCCGATGCGTTTGGTCGTGCCGCCGGTGACTTCCCGCAATGAACGATGACATGGAGGCCGTAGCTCAGCGGAAGAGCGCGCCCCGCCTCGGCAATTCCTGTCCGCATCGCGGGCCGACGCTCGAGGCTTATCCTGCGGAGATCGAGGTCGCCGGTTCGAATCCGGCCGGTCTCCATGACATCGCCCAATTTCCAGTGCGCAGCACCGAGACGTCATCGGCTCCCTCGCGACCACTTGCCCGCTTTCGGGCCGAAGCAGAGGGTTATCAGGTTCAGTTCGGGTTCGAATCCCGTACCCGCTGGCGTCTCGTTCTCTCATTCGATCGGGTCGACGTCGTTCGATTATCGCAACATGACCCATCCCGGCTATGTGGGTGCCGGGAATCGAGCGGCACCATGCATCCGATCGAACTCCTTTCGGCGCGGGTCGAAGTTGCTGGGTTATCACTGGGAGCCCCAGCGACGACTGCTTATCCGCGTCGAGCCCTCTTACTCCCTGCCTCGAAAGGAGGCCAACCATGATCAAGTACGCAGAGTATTTCGCCACGCGCCTCCGGGACCTCATCACGCCCCAGTCGCAGCCGATTCCGGGAACGACCCAGGTCCCCAACACGGCGGGCGGCTTCGCCTGGGCCGTGGACTGCTGGGTCCGGCTCGACCGCTTCCTGATTCTTGGCAGCGAGGGCGGGACCTATTACGTCGAGGAGCGGAAGCTCACGCGGGAGAATGCGGCCGCGGTGCTCGAGGCGGTCATCGTGGATGGCCCGCGGGTGGTGCGGCGGATCGTCGAGGTGAGCGGCAGCGGCCGGGCGCCGAAGAACGATCCCGCGCTCTTCGCGCTGGCCATTGCCGCGGGTCTCGGTAACGCCGAGACCAGGACCGCGGCGCTTGCCGCGCTCCCGAGTGTCGCGCGGACGGCGACGCACCTGTTTCACTGGATCGAGTACGTGCAGGCGTTTCGTGGCTGGGGCAGGGGTGTGCGGCATGCCGTGGCATCGTGGTACACGGCGAAGCCGGCGAGCGAGCTCGCGTACCAGATGCTCAAGTATCCGAGCCGGGACGGCTGGGCGCACCGTGACGCGCTCCGCCTCGCGCATCCGAAGGCGCCGAGCCCCGCGCACGATGTGCTCTTCGAGTACGCCGTGCACGGGTGGGAGAAGATGAAGCCCCGTGGGAGCGTTGCCATGGCGCCGGCCGACCGTAATGCGCTTCGCCTGCTCGAGACGGTGCGGATGCTGCGGGGCGAGACGCCGGCGCTCGCGGCGAACATGATCCGCACGCACGGACTGGTGCGCGAGATGGTACCGACCGAGCTGCTCACGTCGCCCGAAGTGTGGGAGGCGCTGCTCGAGCAGATGCCGCTGACGGCCATGCTCCGGAACCTCGGTGTCATGACGAAGGTCGGCTTGCTGGCGACTGGCGCGCCGGCCGCGCGTCTGGTGCGGGAGCGGCTGGGGGACCGGGCCGCGCTTCGCCGGGCGCGGATCCACCCGCTTGCGGTGCTCGCGGCCTTCAAGACCTATGCGCAAGGCCAGGGGATGCGGGGACAGGGAACATGGAAGCCGGTTCCGTCGGTCGTGGACGCGCTCGATGCTGCGTTTTACCTGGCATTCGAGAACACGCCGGGCACCGGCAAGCAGGTGATGCTTGCGCTCGACGTGTCGGGCTCGATGGCGGCTGGCGTGCACGGGTTGCCGTTTCTCTCGTGCCGCGAGGCATCGGCGGCAATGGCGCTGGTGACCGCCGCGACGGAGCCGGAGCATCGCTTCACGGCGTTTGCCGCGCCCAGTTTCCTGGGCCGGTTCTCGCCGTTTGCGAGCGGGCTGGCCGAGCTTGCCATCTCGCCGCGGCAGCGGCTGGATGACGTCGTAAGGCTGACGTCGAAGCTCCCGTTTGGTGGGACCGACTGTGCGCTGCCGATGCTGGAGGCGCTCAAGCATCGCTGGCCGGTGGACGTCTTCGTCATCTACACCGATAACGAGACGTGGGCCGGCGAGATCCATCCGGCGCAGGCGCTTCGCCGGTACCGGGAGCGCTTGGGCATCGCGGCCAAGCTGGTCGTGGTCGCGATGGCCTCGAACGGGTTCTCGATTGCGGACCCGAACGATGCCGGCATGCTCGACGTGGTCGGTTTCGACTCGGCTACGCCGGCGCTGATTGCGCAGTTTGTGGGGGAGGGGCCATGAGCTATGAGCTGTGAGCTGTGAGCTATGAAAGGCATCTTCGCACAGCTCACAGCTCACAGCTCACAGCTCTCAGCTCTCAGCTCTCACACTTGACCTTCGCTTGAGCGGCCGACGGGAGCTTTCCGGGAGTCACCACCTCCTGGAGGGCGCCATGCGCCGCATCATCTCGCTGTTTACGCTCGTCACGGTCATGCTCAACCTGCCGCTCGCCGCGCAGGGCGTCGCCTCCGATCCGGCGGCGCCCCGCGTGCGCATCCGCCAGGCGGGCGCCAGCCGGCCGACCGTTGGTATCATCACACAAATTGATTCCGATACGATTCACCTCCGAGCCGTCGAGGGCGACCTGGCCATCGCCCGGTCCGACATGACCAGGCTGGACGTGAGCCGAGGGGTGCACTCCAATGCCGGCCCCGGCTTTCGGAAGGGGATGTGGATCGGTGCGATCGTGGGTGCGGCCATGGGCGTCATGGTGCTGGCCGATCCTGACGAGTTCTGGTACGATGGGGGCGCCGAGATCGTGCCGCTCGCTGCGGCGGTATCTGGACTGGAGGGCGCCGTGATCGGCGCCGGTATCGGTGCGCTGTCGCACTCGGAGCACTGGCAGAAGTCGCGTACCGACGGCCAGACGCTGTCGCTCTACGTGGCGCCGAGGCAGGGCCGGACTGTGGTGGGCGTGGCGATGACTTTCTAGGGAGAGAGGCGGCCCACTCCGAGGAGTCTGTCGTCGGGGTGGGCGCCGCGAATCCGATCTGGATCACTGGGGGCGGGTGCGCCATCGTCACCCGCGATTCCCGACTCTCGCAGAATCTCACGAAGGCAACGGCCTGTCCGGCCCCTCTCCGCATCGGGAGGCAGCATGTCACGTGTTCTCGCCGCCCTCGTCCTCATCGTTCTGGCCTTCGCCTCGGGACTCGGCGCGCAGGAGGGCACCGATCCCGCCAGCTCGCCGCCTCGCGTCCGTGCCTGGCCCGCCGATCACACCGATCCGTTCCTGGGCACCCTGAATCAATATTCCGCTGATTCAATTGCCCTGCTGACGTCGGAAGGGTCGCTCATGCTTCCGCGCGACAGTGTGATCCGGATCGACGTGAGCGAAGGCATTCACACGGACGCCTGGCGCGGGCTCAGGAAGGGAGCGCTGGTTGGTGCCGCCGTCGGCCTCGGGCTCGGCATGCTGGCGTTTTCCACTGAGGACTCGGATGGCTTCGTCTACATCGGAGGCAACTGGCTGCTGATCGGTCCGGCCTTTGGCCTCGTGGCCGGCAGCACGCTCGGCCTCGGTTTTGGCGCGATGTCCCGGTCGGAACACTGGCACAAGGTATCGCTGGATGAGCCGGCGGCTCGGCCGCTGGTGATGTGGCGGGATGGACGGGTGATCGTGGGAGTGGCGATGCAGCGATGAAGGCCGAAGGCTGAAAGCCTGGGCCCTCGCTCTGGGCGTCTGGTCCGATTGAAATTCGGGAGGTCAGGATGGGCAGGGCAAGGACGGTGGCAGGGGCGATGATGATCGTCATCATCCTCGGCGCGACGGCATGCGGCGGCAACGGGACCGGGCCGGGTGGCACCGATGGACAACTCAGCGGCACCTGGCACTTCGAACGCACGATGCACAGCACCATGGATGATACGTGTCATGCGAGCGGCGTCGTCACCATCACCCAGGTGGGCCAGACGTTCACCGGCGACGTGAGCAATTCGGCGGAAGAATGTACCGGGACCGCGAGCGCCTCAGGCGGCGATGACGATGACGGGCCCCTCACCAGTGGGGTCGTTACCGAGGAGACGGTGACATTTCTTCAGCCAAAAGGGGAGTGCACCTACCTCGGCAGCGCGCCGAGTGAGCCGGTCAGGAGCATGGATGGCGACGTGACCTGCACTGAAGGCACC
>DASSHL010000315.1:0-3285 GCA_035692845.1 Gemmatimonadales bacterium | reverse complement strand
CGGCTGGCATTCGTCGAGGAACATGCCGGGAAGGATGCCCTCGCCAAGGTGATCGCAAGCCTGCCGGCTGACGACCAGCGCTCACTCAGGATCGTCTTCACGTCCAACTGGTACCCGTTCGAACTGGGCAAGCGCCTGGATGACGCGATCGTGCAGGTGCTCGGCAAGGGCCGCAGCGATTTCTTCGAGAAGCTGGGCGAGGCTTCAGCCGTCAAGAATCTCGGCGGCATCCACTCAGGTTACCTCACCAGGGGTGATGCCCACGGCTTCCTCTCCAAGGCGCCCGGCATCTACGAGGCCTATTACGAAACCGGCCGCCGAGAGTACGAGAAGATCGGCGAGCGCTCCGCTCGCCTCACCACCTACGACGCCGAAACCTTCAGCGCCCCCGACTGCCTCACGGTCATCGGCTGGTACAAGAAGGCACTGTCGATGTGCGGCGTGGAGAACGCGCGCGTCACGGAAACGGAATGCAGGGCGAAGGGCGGGCGGTGCTGCAGGTATGAGATAAGTTGGTAGGCGGGAAGACGGGAGGACGGGAAGATCTGGAGGAATGAATACCTCCCGCCTTCCCGTCCTCCCGTCTTCCCGTCTGTCATGGTGCCAGCCTCTCCACCCTCCACCCCTTCCCTTCCCTCATATACCGCAATCGGTCGTGCAGACGGCTGGGGCGGCCCTGCCAGAATTCGATCGACTCCGCCGTGACACGATATCCGCCCCAGTGCGGCGGTGCCGGGATGTCGTTGTTCTCGAATTTCCTCTCCACGTTGCTCACCGCATCGTCGAGGGTCGAGCGTCGAGGGATGACACTGCTCTGCTCCGAGGCCCATGCCCCGATGCGGCTGCCGCGGGGACGCGTGCTGAAATACTGCTCGGTCTCGGGACGTGAGACGCGGGACGCGGAACCGGTGACCCTCACTTGTCGCTCCAGCTCGGACCAGTAGAAAACCAGCGCGGCTCGCGGGTTTGCCTCCAGTTCCGATGCCTTCCGGCTCCGATGGTCCGTGAAGAACACGAACCCCCGTTCGTCCACGCCCTTGAGCAGGACGATCCGTGCGCTGGGCGCACTGTCGGCCGTGGCTGTGGCCAGCGTCATGGCGTTGGCATCACGCACTGATGCCTTGACCGCCTCCGTAAACCAGCGATCGAACAGCGCCATCGGCTCCGCCGGCGCCGCCGATTCGTCAAGCGGCTCGCCCATGTAATCGCGCCGCATGTCGGCCAGCGACATCAGCGTTTCTCCTCCACGCGCCGGAGGTCGAGGTCCTGGAAATCGAAGCTGAAATCCACCGCCGGCGACGCCGGCACCATGCGCGCGCTCTCCACCTTCCCTTCCGCATCCATCTGGAAGGTGACGAACGCATCAGCGCGAAGCGAACGGTCGCGCCAGCGAACCAGGAAGGTTTCGTACTGCCAGTGCACCAGGTCGCCGAGCAGTGAGGGTGTGTGGGCGAACTGCATGACCAGCTTGCCATTCTCATTGGTGACGTTCACGTCGCCATACCACTTGTCGCGATAGGTGCCCGCATAGCGATCCAGCGGGAGCGCGGGGCCTGCGGTCGAATCGCGCGACGTGGCGCTCTCCGCCTCCGCGGCCGCATTGGCCGAGTCATTGCGCGCCGCCAGCGTCGCGTAGCCACCGACCCAGTCAAACTTCGGCGCGCCCAGCGCGTCATCCAGCGCCTGCCAGGCAATGGCCTCGAACGCTTCTGATTCCGCATTCGAGAGCACGGCGACGCCGATGTTCTTCCCCGGCACCATGATGACCCGCGAGAGATAACCCGGCAACCCGCCCGTGTGCGTCACAATCTTCATTCCGCGGTAATCCTGGATGAAGAAGCCGAGGCCGTAGCCCAGGAAATTGGTGCTGCGCGGCGCGATGGGCGCAGCGGCCCGGCCCGGATTGAGCGGCGTCACCAGCGACCACTGCGCACGCGTGGTCGACGGCTTCCAGAGCTGCCTGCCATTCACCTTGCCCGAATCCAGCTGCGCGATGAGCCAGTGCGCCATGTCTTCGGCGCTGGCGTTGATCCCGCCGGCCGGGTTGGTGTTGTCGCTGAGGAACGGCGGAATCGGCCGCATCTTCCCGTCGACCACGGCATGTGTGGCCGCCTGATTGGCACCGGGCGCACCGGCATCGGAATGATGCACGGTGGCGTCCGCCATGCCCACGGGCTTGAGAAGCCGAGTGGTGACAAAGTCTTCCCAGCTCTGGCCGCTCACCGCCTCGATGACCTGGCCGGCGACCAGATAGAGCACGTTGTCGTAGGCGTAGCCACTCCGGAAACTGCGAACCGGTGGAATGAACTTGAGCCGGCGCGCGATCGAGTCGCGGGTGTAGGTGGACGACGGCCACCAGAGGAGATCACCGGCGCCAAGCCCGAGGCCACTCCGGTGCACCAGCAGGTCGCGCACGGTCAGCTCGCGCGTCACCCATGGATCCCACATCTGGAACCACGGCAGGTAGCGGGTCACCGGCGCGTCCCACTCGATCTTGCCTTCTTCCACCAGAAGCCCGAGCGACAGCGCGGTGAACGCCTTGGTGTTGGAGGCAATGCCGAACCGGGTGTGGCTGTCAGCTGGCGTGGACTCGCCCATCTTGCGGACGCCGTACCCCTTGGCCACCAGGATCTTGCCGTCCTTGACCACGGCCACCGCGACGGCCGGCGTCTGGAATTTCTGGAGCGCGCCGGTGACGAATCGGTCGAAGTCCTTCGGCATCTGGGCGTGAAGGGGCGCGCCTGCAAGGCACACTCCGGCGCCCAGGGCGAGCAGGGAGAGACGCATGTGGGTTGAGCTCCGGTGAGGGGGCGGAGAGCGAAAGGTCGACGGGCAACGGTCAATGGTCAACGGTGGGCGGTCGTCGGTCGTCGGTCGTCAACTGGCGTCATCGGTCGTCGATCGTTGGCTCATGAGTTGTGTCACCCTGAGCGGAGCGAAGGGAGCTAAGCTTGCCCAGGCTCCGCCTCTTCGGCCGCTGCGCGGCCTCAGAGTGACATCCTGACGACCGAAGACCGATGACCGATGACCGGGGAACGCCGATCCCTCCTCACAACCTGAACAAATAGCTCACCTTCGCGAAGAAGCTGTCGCGCTGGCGCTGGAGATCCGAGAAGCTGAACGACCGGGGCTCGGTCAGGCTGCTGCCATATCCGGCGAAGACAACGGTGCCCGGTGTGGGTGTGAACGCCACCAGCACGTCTGCGTGAAAGTTGTTCTGCACCACGGCGGCGGCGCGGGTGAAGCCACCGTTGCCGTCAGAGAGATAGATGGGCAGTTCAGTGC
>DASSHL010000314.1:0-4247 GCA_035692845.1 Gemmatimonadales bacterium | reverse complement strand
AGATGTTGAAGAGAATCGCCTTCACGTTCGGATCGCTGGTGATGATCTCGAGCGCGCTCACCACCTTCTCCGGGCTCGACGAGCCGCCGATGTCGAGAAAGTTGGCTGGATCACCGCCGTAGTACTTCACCAGGTCCATGGTGGCCATGGCCAGGCCGGCGCCGTTCACCACGCAGCCGACGTTGCCGTCGAGCTTGATGAAGGTGAGTCCCGCCTCGCGCGCCTTGACCTCACTCGGCGCCTCGGCCGTGTCATCGCGCAGCGCGGCGAGGTCGGGACGCCGCTCCAGCTCGTTGTCGTCGATCGAGACCTTGGCGTCGAGCGCGAGGACTTCGCCGGTGGGTGTGGACACCAGTGGATTGATTTCCGCCAGCGAGCAGCCGTTGGCGGTAAAAGCGCGATACAATTGCTGCATGATGCGCGCAGCGGTCTTCACCTGCGCATAGTCTGTGTAGAGTGAGAAGGCGAGAGCCATCGCCTGATGCGGAAGCAACCCGTAGACCGGGTCCACGGCGAGCCGGGTGATCTTTTCCGGCGTCTTTGCCGCAACTTCCTCGATGTCCACGCCACCGGCCGAGCTCACCATGAACAGCGGCCCCTGGCTCGCGCGGTCCATGATGAGGCCGACATAGGCTTCGCTGGCAATGTCGGCCGCTGGCACCACCAGGACCTTGCTCACCACGAGTCCCTTGATGGTCATGCCCAGGATGGCGGCGGCGTGCTCACGCGCTTCCTCGGGCGATTTCGCGAGCTTGACTCCGCCCGCCTTGCCCCGCCCGCCGGAATGCACCTGCGCCTTGATCACCGTTGTCCCGCCAAGCTTGCGCGCGATTGCCTCCGCTTCATCGGGTGAGCTGGCAACGCCACCATCAAACATCGGCACACCGGCTGCCTTCAGCAGCTCACGCGCCTGGTACTCATGAAGATTCACGTCTCCCTCACGATTGTGGTTCCGGTTTCGCCCCGGAGGGCGGCCGGGCCATCGGCCAGCCGGGCGATGACCGCGCGCCCGCTGCCCGCACGAACGAACTCCGTCGCGGCCTCAAGCTTGGGCCGCATGCTGCCTGCTGGCACCCTGCCGGACCGCAGTATCTCGTCGGCTTCCGCCAGCGTGAGCCGATGCAGGGGCGCCTGATTGGGCGTACCCCAGTCCCGGTACACCGCATCGACATCAGTAAGGATCATCAGCACCTCGGCGCCCAGCTGCTGCGCCAGGAGTGCCGCGACCAGATCCTTGTCAACCACCGCGTCGAGCCCTTCGAGCCCCAGGAGCGAATCGCGGTAAACGGGCGGCCCGCCACCGCCGGCGGCGATCACGATGACGCCGGCGTCGAGCAGGGCGCGGACCAACGGCGCCTCGACGACACCGATCGGGCGCGGGCTTGCCGCCAGGCGGCGCCAGTGGCCGGCGCCATCCTTTCCCACGGCAATGCCCGCGTCGCGCAGCGCATCGGCCCTGCTTTGCGGCATTTCGTGGCCGATTGGCTTGGTGGCCTGCTGCAGACCGGGATCGGCGGGGTCTACCTCGGTCTGGGTGATGAGCGTGCCAACAGTGCGATCGACCCCGGCCTCCGTCAGCCCGTTCTCGAGCGACTGCTGCAGCATGTAGCCAATCCAGCCCGCGGTGCCGGCCACCAGCACGCCGAGTGGCAGCGGTTCGACTTCGGCCTTGCTGCGCTCATTACGGACCAGCTCATCACCCACCTGCGGGCCATTGCCATGCACGATGGCAATGCGCCACCCATCACGCGCCAGTTCGACGATCGGCGCGACGCTCTCGCGCGCGTGCCGGAACTGGTTTGCGATGGTTGCCCGTTCGCCGGATCGTGCCAGGGCGTTGCCACCGAGGGCGAGCACCGCCGTTCGCGTCATGGAGAGAAGCCCCCGGCTTCAGGAGAGCCATGAAAAGTAGCGGGGGGGTGTAAGGGGGGACAAGCGGAAGCAGGACGAGAGAGAAGAGACGAGAGACGAGGCAGGCACCACTCGTCTCTCGTCCCCTGTCCCTTGTCTACCCTGCGTAGCAATACGAGCAGCCCAGCTCCTGGGCGCGGCCGACGGCCATCACGCCCGAGGGAACCACCTGCACACCTGGGAAGAGCCCAGCGACCCATTCCTTCTTCACCGCAGCCGGGTCGCTGTTCATCTTCTTGGCCGCGGCACCGCTGTAGACCGTGAGGGCCGCGTTACAGACCCCGATCAGGACGCCGGACTTGAGCAGCTCGGCGATGCCGAGGCCGGGCAGCGGCAGGTTGGTGATGGTGGCATACGGGTTGGCCATCGCGGGGCCATCCGCACCCTTGATGTCGAACATTTCGCCGAAGTGGTACTTGGCCCAGAGCGCATCCTGCATGGCGAGTGGAATGGCCTCATGGCGGAGAATGACCATGGCGTTGCCAGCTTCGCCGGGGTAGGTGCCGTCCATCGTAAGCAGGTAGACTCGCGGCCAGATTGCTGCGAGGCCGCCGTGGGCGAACGGCGCATCGAAGACCTGCCGGTGCTTGCCGGTGAGCTTGCCGAACCAGGCATCAAGCTCGGGGTCGGTCCCGACCGTGTTCCGGGGAACGCGTTCAGCGGCGAGCGCTGCCGGCGCCGAGCCGCTCAGTCCGAGTGCTGCGGCGGCGAGGGCCACTCGGCCCAGGAATCCACGACGGGGGGTGGACGCTTCACTGAGGGAAATCATGAGGGGGATCTCCTGCTCCATGGTGTGACTGGACGACAGCGAATGGATTTGAAGGTACGACCGGACTGCGGTTTGGAAAGAGGCAACTCAGTCACCGGTGCTGAGCACGCCGCGCAGCGACTCGAATGCCCGACCGAACGCCCCCCAGTCGCCGCTTCGGAGCGCTTCATCGGCAATGCGCATCCAGTGGCGGGCTTCCTCCAGCGTGCTTCCGCCCTGCCCCGGTGCCAGCGGGCTGGAGTTGCCGAGCAGATTTTGCCAGGCCAGCGGCAAGGTCCGACCGGCACCCAGCCGGTCAGGTAACGCCACCGACACCCAGACAACAGCCGGACGTGCGCCTGGCCGCGCCGCAGTGAGGACCTCCATCGCGGCGAGTCCCTGCGGCGAGCTCCAGAGGTGCACACTGCCAGCCGTGATCTGGCCGCCTTCACCCGCCACCGAATCCTGGATAGGGGCCAGCGTCGCGAAGCGTCCCCACATCCGCTCCAGCGCCGACGGTGAACCAAGCGGCGACTTGCCTTGCAGCTGGACATGAGGTGGACCGCTAGCCGGCATGATCAATATCGCAAAGAGATGGTCCGAGCCCGACAGGGCTACCTGCCGGACTTCCACCGGATGCGCCGCTGCCGTCCACGCCAGCTCCGGCTGGGCGCCATCTTTTGCCAGCAAGAGCGGATCGGTGCCGGTCGCCTCGGCGAGGCGGTCTACCAGCAATCGTGCCTGAACGTCGGCAAGCGCCAGCGGTGGGCCGGCCTCATCGAGCAGGCCGCGCGGCACATCTGTCGATGGATGAATCACATCGGAGGCAATCTCGGCCCAGGCATCGGCCAGCGCACCGCCGTCCGGTCGCAGGTAGATGCTGGTGCTCCCGGTCTCTGGCTCGACCACGCCGATGAAGCCTGCCCGAAGCATCCGGTCGCTCCCGCCTCGCCAGCTCTCCGGCGAGGTGAGCGGAAAGCGGTTGCTCGCCACATAGCCGTCCGCCAGCCAGAGCACCCGGCCATCCACGACCGCCGAGCGCGCTCCCGCCCACGCGGCAAATGGTGCCAGCCGTTCGAGTCGAGCGAGTGGATGCAGGGCCCAATCCGTGCGCGCCGCCGTAAACGGCACGCGTGACTGGGTACCCCAACCGAGCACGAGGCGGCTGAGTGGTGAGCCCGAGGCCACACCGCGTGAGGTATCCACCTCGGCGATCGAGGGGGCGCCCGGCCGTGCGGCCACGGGCGAGAAGGTGACAAGCGGATAAAGCGTGGGATAGGCGAGCGAATCGCGCAGCCGGTACGCCAGCGCCGCCCCACCCGCGCCGGTGGTGTCGGCCGCGATGGCCACCAGCGTTGCGGCACCGGTAACGGGCTCGACCAGCGCGAGCCAGGCCGGTCGCTGGATTCCACCCACGGCAACACTCGCCGCCGAGACCTGATGCACCTCGGCGTCTGCACCGAAGAGGTGAGAGACGGCAATCCGATCGAGCAGCGGCGCCGCGGCCAGGCGCACGGTGTCGCTGGCCCGTACGCTTCCGAGGCCGAAGGCTGAGTCCTGCAGCGCCTGCCGCGCGGAGTCTGCCAGC
>DASSHL010000313.1:0-11700 GCA_035692845.1 Gemmatimonadales bacterium | reverse complement strand
TACAACAGCGGCACCAGCCGCCGAGTTGAGTCATTGCGGATTTCGAGGCCACGCTCCAGGCATTGATTGCCGGCGGAATCGGACGCCTTCCGGCTGAGCGTGAACCAGAACTCGAACGGGCCCTCGCGACCCACCATCGAGTCTGCTGTGGCAGGAGCACTCGCCACCGTGTCGAATGTCACAGGTCGGGACGGTGGCGGCTCGGCCCCGCATGCCGCCACCAGCGCCAGCAAGACCAGTGCCCTCGTCACTCCGGCGTCTGCGTGAGGTTGGCTTCGACCTTGTCCAGCAATGCCGCCGCCGTATCCGGAACGCCTTCGGGCGTTACGGCAAGCGCTTCCTGCAGCTCCGGCGAGTGCCGCAGAAGCCGGAGCCATCCCAGCAATCCGCCAAAGCCCGCGATGGCGCCGAGGACGATCGAGAGCAGCACGCCGCGAATGGGACTGGCCATCCGGGTCGCGATGACCTCACCCGCCACACAACCGAAAAACGAAGCTGCCCACGCTATAACGGGCGTGAGCAGCCATCCAAATGCACGAAGGAAGAGGCGAAACCAGCGCATGGCTAGCCCGGCCGGCGTCCCAGCATCGTGAACAATTCCGCGAGGGCGAGACCAGGAATGAACGCGATTCCGAACGTGCCCAGCGACCAGCGCGCGCCCGGAAAGCGGATGAAGACCGCGATGATCGCAAGGGCAACGGCGCAGATGACCGCGGGGATCATCACCCCGGGGATAGAGACGGACTTCCCGCGCACCGCACGACTGGCCAGCGTCATGGCACCGAACCACGGCAGGAAGGTGCCGAGCATCCACCAGACGGGATGGTACCACCAGTTGCTGAAGCCACCGATCTCGGCCCAGCGATTGGTGTAGATCCCGGCCGGCTGCAGGAGCGCAACGTCCACCAGCATGAAGACGACGGTCGCGCCAAGCCCGATGCCGGCTGCGCCAGCGATGCCCTCGATCGTGCGGGCCCGGGTCCAGAGGCCAGGCATCACGACGACGCCCGACAGCCCGATGAGAAGCACGATGGCGCCAAGGATGGTCTCGATCGGGGGAGCCGTGAAGCGCGTGATGAACGACATCAACACCACGATGAGCGCCTCGAACAAACCCAGCACAACCGCCTTGCTCAGGACGTGTCGAAGTGCGGTGACGTCGAATTCGCCTCGAGACTCGACTGCCGTTCCCATGGACTCTCCCGATCAGGTAAGGGGACTGGTCGGAAGATAAGACGCCAACCCCGACCGGGCCAAGGGCACGCGCAACTGCCCTTGCGGGCATGCGACCCGGTCCAGCTGCTCACGAAAGAGTGCCGCCACCTGGGGGGCGGCGTACCGCTGCCGTTCCGCGGGGTGACCCCACACAGCGTCCGCGGTATGGCTCCGCTCCGCGAGCATCAGGAGAAAACGTCGCATACCCGCGGTGATCGCGGCCTGATCCTCCACGTCGGCAACAACGCCGCCGAGCCGTGAAATGATGCCTGCGGCCGCGCCGGGTGCCGAGATCCCCAGGATGGGCCGCCCTGCCCCGATGTAATCGGCCAGCTTGCTGGGAAAGAAAATTCCCTTCCCAGTCCATTTCCCGTCGAGCAACAGCAATCCGTCAGCGTCGCGCATGAGCCGAAGGCTCTCGGCGTACGGCACGCCATCGTGAGCCGTGCAGACGCCGGCGGGAAGCCGCTCGAGGTCCGGGTCCGCGAGCGAATCGCGTTCACGCGCGCCCACAAACTCGAATCGGACGCGGTCCAGCAGGGTGGGCAGTTCCGAGGCGATGCCGAGTAATGCCTGGACGACGGGCCCGATCCTGCGTGGCGCGTAGAGTGTCCCGACGTGCCGGATGACCAGTTTCCCATCGGCACGGACCGGGCCCTCGTCAGCGTGCGACATCGGCTCGTAGCTGTGCGGGAGCACCTGCGCCCGGGCCCGCACGGCATCGGGTTGTCCCTCGAGCACGTGCTCCGCGCACTCAGCGGAGGGAAACAGCAGCAGGTTCGCGGATCCCAGGACCGAGCGCTCGAGGCGCGCATTGAACAGTTCATCCACTGGCCGGCGGTGCTGGAACGGATTCCGTGTCCACGGATCGCTGAAGTGGGCGACCCACGGCAGCCCCGTCTCCCGCGCGAGTTCGCGGCCGATGAGATGATCGGTCATGGGATTGCCGAATGACACGATCACGTCCGGAGCGAAGCCGGCCTGGAGAATCGAGCGGGCACCGGCCAGCGCTGCCGGCATCCAATGACGGTATTCATCGGGATGGCGATTCCACAACGGCACGTTCAGCCGGTACGCGAGTCCGTCCGCCCGGCGCCGTAGCCAGGTGCGGTTTCGCTCCGGGCGCACCCACGTTGCCAGCTCTGAGGCGGCGTCCGGCTCGATGGTCGGATCAAGCCGCTCACCTTCCGACGAGCCGCAAACCAGCGCGGACTCCGCGTCGAGATGCCGAAGGAGACGCGCTACCTGTATGGAACGCGGGGCGATGAGCGGCGGGAACGCATAGGAAATGGCGAGCAGCCTCATGCAGCGGCCTCCAGGGAGCCGGCGAGAGGCACGGGACGGCAGCCGCTGGCCTTCCACCAGCCCATGTAGGAATTGGCTGCCGCAACGGCATAGCCATAGCGCGACACTCCCACGAGCTGGGCGACGCTGACGCTCGTCACGTAAGCCCGGTCGAGAAAATCGAAGGGCAGCGGCCCCTTCAGCAGGCGCAGGCTCGCGCGGCGCAGCGCCTGACGCCGGAAACCCCGATCGGCGGCGATTTGCCATTGGGGCTGGCTACCAGCCGGCGCGGGCATTGGACACGGCAGGTGCCCCGGGTATGCCTGCCACGGAACGGCCGTCACCACGGGATCAAAGGCCGGCAGCCACTGGTGATACAGGTCGTGGCGCTGAAGCCAGTCGATGGGAATTCCCTGCGCCGTCCGCACGAAATCCGCATCGAAAAATGGCAGCTGATGCTCAAGGCGGCACACATCGATGACATCGAAGTAGGCATGCAGCTGAGCCCTGGTCGCGTTCGTGAGCAGGTAAAGATCCATCAGGCGACCAGGATCCTCAGGCCGGAACCGGACCAGTTCGGCACGAATCCCATCACGGGTCACCGAGGCAAGCTCCCCGCGGTGCGCCGGCCGGAACAAGCGCCCGGGGACCACGGCGCCCTTGCGCCGGATGTAACTGTCAGCCGCTGCGTCAGGATTCCCGGCCCTGCAGTGCTCGAGATAGTCGGGCCACACGTTCCCCTGCCCTATGATCGCTGATCCACCGAAGCCCGCCCAGACCAGCGACGGGCGCTCCGGCTGGAGCCCGTCAGCCGCCGGGCGAGCGAGTGCGCGCGATGCCATGTCGGGGTACGCGTCGTCGAGGCCTGCGCGATATGGATGCGATTCGTGGGTGGTCCCTGCAGCGCTGGCGAAGAGCTGGCCGAGGGTGTGATCGAGCGAGCCTTCGAGCGAAAAATTCAGCGTGCGGACCTGCAGGCCTGCAGAGCGAAGCGTGGTAACGACGAGCCGCGAGTCGAGGCCGCCGCTGAGGAACGCCGCGGTCGCCTGATCGCACCGCGCCCGACGACGCACTGCAGCGACAAACGCCCCATGCAGCGCCTGGACCGCCGCGTCACGACTGGTAAAGCTGACGGGCACCTCATCCCAGCGCTCGGCGATGTGCGAGCTGTCGTGCGCAGGTGTAAATGAGAGGCACTCGGCCGCGGCCAGTAGCCGCACGCCTCGATATGTGCTTCGTCCCTGGAGCGGGGCCTTGAGGAGCAGGACTTCGGTGGCGCCCCGCGCGTCGAGTTCGGGCGCCATCCCGGGAATGGCAAGCAAGACGCGCATCGCACTGGCAAAAACGAGGAAGTCTTCCACCCACCCGACGTACAGGGGGCGCACGCCCAGCAGGTCAGTGGCCAGCACGAGGCGGTGCTCGTCCTCCGAGTAGTGCGCCACTACAAACTGCCCAGCGCATGCGCGCAACACGGCAAGCTCGGAGCGCCGCAGCGCACGATGCAGTACTTCCGTGTCCTGGCTACGTGTCCGCCGGGGCTCGGCGCCGGCAACCTCCATGAGCGGCTCGCCTGTCACGAGCGTTACCGCACGGCCGTGCGGCTCCCGCTCCTCGGCCCATGCCGAGTCGCCAAACGCGCCGATGTCAATTTTCGCGAGGTGGATGCCCGGGGCGTCAAACCGCTGGCGTATGTCCGTCGGCGAGCGCGACAGCGCCGCATCGAGCGCGGCGGTCAGGTGCGCCGGAACGGCCTGCCGATGTCGGTGCCAGATCCCCGCGAGCAATGTCACGACGGTTCCCTCCGGTGAACGCCATCACAGCAGCCAGCAGGCCGCGATGGCCAGATCGGTCACGCCCCACGCGAGCAGCGCGAAGTACATGCCACGCTGGTGCCGCTCTGGGACCCAGCTGCGGCCACCCGCCGCCCATGGCACCAGCACCGCGAGCCAGGCCACCAGGGCGCCTGCCAGCGCGAGCCAGCGCCAGCCGAGGATGGGCCAGCCCGCCACGGCCCCGGCCGCTCCGAAGAGCGCGAAGGCGAGAAACGTGGCCACGACCGCCACGCGCAGGCTTGTCGCAATGCCGAGCCGGCGCGCGAGGGTCCTGTCTCCGCGTATTTCGTCTGCCTGGATCTGGTAAAGTTGCGTCAACGGATAGAGACACGCAAATAGGGCCCCGAACCCGGCCACGAGAAGCCATGCCCACGTCGTGGGGCGAGCACCGAGCGCGAGCCAACCGGCCAGCGGTGTGATGGCACCGAATCCGACGAGGTTGATGACCCAATCGGCACCAGCCACCGCCTTGAGCCGCCAGGGAGGAACCGAATAGAGCACCGAGAGTACCAGGCAGACGGCGTACGCTGCCGCGAAGCCGAGCGAAAGCAGGAGCAGCGCGAGCGCCAGCCCGCTCAGCATCAGGCCGAGCCCCCACGCGAAGAGATGCCGCGGCGGCGGCGGCGGCCGGCGGAGATAGGCCACATCCGATTCATCACGGTCAAAGGCCGAATTGATGGCAAGAGTGCCACCATTGAGGCACACCACCCACAGTCCGATCCCGACCAGTGCGCGCGTCCAGGGTACCGGCACGCCATCGGGCACGACAGTGCTTGCGAGCAGCGCACCGAGCGCCGTGTGGCCCGCCATGATGGGCCACTCGAAGGGACGAAGATGGAGGATGTAGTCGAAAAATCGCCCGAAGAGGCGGTACCCGGCGGCGCGCGCACCGCCGGATGGCGCGCTGGCGGTCACCAGGAAAGTCCGAGCGCCGCCGCCGCCAGCCGCAGGCCGTCCAGCGTAAGATCGGGCTCGATGTCGTCGATGCTGCTGCAGAGCGGCGCAACCAGCCCCGCCAGTCCCCCAGTCGCAATGCACCGGGGGACCTCGGCGCCTGGCCACTCATCACGGATGCGGCGCACTATGCCGTCCACGGCATCGGCGGCACCGAAGAGCACACCGGCCTGGATGCATTCCTCCGTTCGTCTTCCGATGACACGTTCAGGCCGGGTGAGTTCGGTGGCGGGCAGCTTGGCCGCGCGGCGGGTCAGCTGGTCGGCCGACGTGCGGAGGCCCGGCATGATGGCACCGCCAATGAACCGTCCGTCTGCAAGGATGCAGTCAAACGTGGTGGCCGTGCCGAAGTCCACGACGATCACGTCAGCGTGGTGCCGCTCGACCGCGGCCAGGACATTCACGATCCGGTCCGCCCCGACCGTCAGCGGCTCCTCCACATCCAGCGTCACGGGCAGCGGGCTCCGCGCGGTGACCTGCTCCGGGCGCACACCAGTTGCCATGGTCACGCCCTCCAGAATTCCGCGCGTCGCCGCTGGCGCCACCGACGCGATACACGAGGCGCGCACTTCATTTGGCGAATGGCCAAAATGCACCAGGAATCCGCTGATCGCCGCGGCCCATTCATCCGGCGTGCGCTCGGGGCTGGTGGTCATGCGCCAATACGAGGTGAATTCGGCGCCGCGCACGAGGCCAGCGGTGATTTCGGTATTGCCGATGTCCAGGACAAGCAGCATGGTCGGTTACTCCGTGAGCGTGACCCGTACCGCCATAGCGACCGGCGCGGCACGAACCAGCACGATTGAGCCGTCATCTCGACGAACACGCAGCGCGCCATCCGGCAGGATCCCGTCAGCTCGCCCTTCCTCGGGTGAGGCGAGCAAGCGGCCGAGCAGCCAGTCACGCTCGGCGAGTGCGCCGAGTTCGGCGTGCGAAAGCGGGCCAACCGCCTCGCCTGCCTGTACCAGTGCGTCAGCAACGCATTGGGCGAGCGGTTCCAATTCTGTGGTTATGCCGTGGTCGACCAGTCGTGATGCCGTGTCGGCCAGCTCGGCCGGAAGCTGGTTCCTGACATTCAGGCCAATCCCCACCGCTACCCAGGCCGGCCGGTCCCCACTCCAGCGCGCTTCCGAAAGAATCCCGCCTGCCTTCCTGCCACCCGCCATGATGTCATTGGGCCACTTGAGCATCAGCCCCTGCGCGCCGACGGTCTCGAGCGCATGCACCATGGCCAGCCCCGCGCGAAGCCCGAGCACCTGCATTCCGCTGTCGCGCGCCGGACGGAGGAGTACGCTCATCCAGAGCCCACCCGGCTGGGAGGACCAGTCGCGGCGCCTGGAGCCGCGACCGGCCGTCTGCTCCAGCGCGGCCACCGCCACGCCCGCTGCGGCACCCTGCTCCGCCAGTGCGTGCACGGCATCCTGCGTGCTTTCGACCGTGGAGACCCAGCGCACTACTGCACGCGAGTGCCTCACGCCTGCAGGATCCAGAGGAGCAGCAGCCCGAAGACAATCCGGTACCATGCAAAGATGGCAAAGCTGCGATGCGACACATAGCGCAGGAAGCTGCGCACGACGACGAGCGCCGAGATGAACGACACCGCGAACCCGATGGCGAGGATGGGCACATCAGCCGTGCTGAGCAGCTCCCGGCTGGAGTAGAGATCGTAGAGCGTTGCCGCGAACATCACCGGAATCGCGAGGAAAAATGAAAACTCGGTGGCGGCGCGGCGGGTGAGGCCCAGCGAAAAGCCGCCGAGAATGGTCGCCCCCGAACGGGACACGCCAGGAATGAGTGCGAGCACCTGCGCCAGCCCGACCCCGAGCGCCGTGCGTGGAGGCACGGCGAACGGGTCGTCGTTGTGGCTGGGCGGTGCCCAGCGCTCGATCAGCAGGATGGCGATGCCACCCAGGACGAGCGCCACCGCGACAACGACGGGCGTAAAGAGCACTTCCTTGATCTGGCGATGAAAGAGGAATCCCACCGCCGCGGCCGGGATGAAGGCGATGACCAGCGAAAGCACGAAGCGCTGGTCGGCCCGGTTGCTGGCAACGTGCCGCGCGACCGCCATGAGGCGCGCACGATAGAGCCAGAGAATGGCGAGGATGGCGCCGAGCTGGATGAAGATCTCGAACGTCTCGGCGCGCGCATCGGTCCAGCCCAGCAGGTGCCCGCCCAGGATCAGGTGGCCGGTCGAGGACACCGGCAGGAATTCGGTGATGCCCTCCACGATCCCGAGCAGGATCGCCTTTACCCAGAGCGGCAGCGCGGCCAGCGCGCTCGTCACGCAAGCGTCTCGGCGTAGAACTGCTCATACTGCGGGACGATCTGCTCGACCGAATAGTGCTGCGCGTGTGCGATGCACGCCTGCCGCATCGCCTCCCAGCGGGGACGATCACGCAGTAGCTCGACCGCGCGGCGCCCCATGGCCTCCACGCTGCCGACCGGCTCCAGCAGCCCGGTCACGCCATCCTCGACCACTTCGGGAATCCCGCCCGCATTGGTCGCGACAACGGGAACGCCGCAGGCCATCGCTTCAAGGGCCGCGAGCCCGAAACTCTCGGTCTGGGAAGGCAGCACGAACAGATCAGACGCCTGGAGCAGCGACGCCACGGAATCCAGCCGGCCGAGGAAGCGCACGTCGTCGCCCACGTCGAGCGAGCGGGCTTCACGTTCCGCATCCTCGCGCTCGGGCCCATCACCCACCATGAGCAGGGTGGCAGGCATTGCCTGCCGGATCCGGGCGAAGACCCGGACAACATCGCGCACGCGCTTCACCTCGCGGAAGTTCGAGGTGTGCATGATGACCTTGTGCCCGGCCGGGGCGACCTTGCCGCAGTCGGGCTCGCTCGCTGGCCGATACTCCTCGAGATTGACGAAATTCGGAATGACACGGATGTCGCACGCGCCGCACCCGAAAGCCCGATAGGTCTCATCGCGAAGATGGCCGGAGACCGCGGTCACGCCGTCCGACTGCTCGATGGAGAAACGGGTGATGGCAAAGAAGCTCGCCTCCTGCCCTACCAGCGTGATATCCGTACCGTGCAGCGTGGTGATCACCTTCACCGGCTGGGCCGAGCCCAGCATCTCACGGGCAAGGAACGCCGTGGTGGCGTGCGGAATCGCGTAATGCACATGCAGCAGGTCGAGCCGTTCCCGCAGCGCCACCTCGTGCTGCTTGGAGGCGAGCGCGAGCGTATAGGGGAAGTGATCGAACAGGGGATAGCGACCCATCCGGGTGTCCACTTCGTGAAAGTAGACGCGTTCGGTATAGCCCCGGAGTCGGAACGGCATGGCGTACGTGATGAAGTGAACTTCATGGCCGCGCCGGGCCAGGGCCAGGCCCAGCTCAGTGGCAAGTGCGCCGGACCCACCGTAAGTGGGATAGCAGGTGATACCGATCTTCATGTCTGCGCTCGTGCCCAGAGGTCGGCGATCTCCGCGGCCACCGTTTCCGGGCCGCGCGTCGCATCAAGAGTAATCCGCTCGCCGGTGAGCTGGTGCCGGAACCATGTTTCCTGACGCTTGGCGTACTGCCGTGTGCTGACGAGGATATCCTCGACCAGTCGCTCCTGTGCACGACGGCCGGTGAGCACATCCACCGCCTCGCGCACGCCCACACCGTCTAGTCCCGGCGTGCCCGGCCGCGCTCCATCAGCCAGTACAGCGGCCACTTCTCCAAGCAGCCCGCGCTGGACCATCTCACGCGCGCGTTGTTCAATGCGGCGGTGCAGGACCGCCCTCGGCGCCGACAGCACGACATACCAGGGATCAATGCTGCGCGCCGCGCGGGCCGCACGCTGCCAGTGAGTGAGCGCTCGTCCCGTCAGCAGCGCGATCTCGATGGCACGCTGGGCCCGCTGGCGTCCGCCGCCGGCAAAGCCCGGATCCAGCCGGCCGGCCCAGCGCACCAGCTCCAGCGGGTCGAGCCGAGCCAGCCATGCATCGAGCAGTCGCCGTTTCTCCTGGTCGAGCGCGGGTTCGTGGAACAGGCCTTCCGCGAGCGCGCGGACATACAGTCCCGTGCCACCAACGACCACCGGCAACCGGCCTCGGCCTATGACTTCCGCAACGGAGCCACTGGCATCTCGCGCGAACCGTCCCGCGCTGTACCGCTCGCCCGGCGAGATCAGGTCGAGCCCGTGATGAGGAACGCGCGCCTGTTCCCGGATAGTGGGCTTGGCGGTGGCGATATCGAGCCGCCGGTAGACCTGCCGGGAATCGGCGGAGACCACCTCGAGCGGCCAGTGCCGAGCCAGCGCGAGGGCAACTGCGGTCTTGCCGATACCCGTCGGGCCCACCAGCACGGGAACCCTAGCGACGGCCAAATCGCCGCTCCAACTCCTCGCGAGGCAGCTGCACGATGGTGGCGCGCCCGTGCACGTCGTGCGGCGGTAGCGCGGTGCCGAAGAGACGCGCCAGCAGGACCCGCATTTCCTGCTCACCAAGAACCTCACCCGCCTTGACCGCCGCGCGGCAGGCATAGGTTGCAGCGAAGCGCTCCAGCGCGCTGTTCCAGCCGCCGAAGCGCCCGCGGGCGAGATCCGCGACCAGCTCACGGAAGCAGAGCTCGGCGTCAAATCGCGGATGCGGCGCGGGCACGGCCTGCAGGACCACCGCGCGTCCGCCGAACGCGTCGACCGCAAAGCCGGTCCGCTCCAGCAGCTCACGGTGCTGCTCCACAGCGTCGAGCTCCTCGTCGGTCAGTTCGACCGTGATGGGAAGCAGCAGTCGCTGGGATGCGGCGTCGCGTCCCTCGAGGTGGGCCATCACTTCTTCGTAGAGGACCCGCTCATGCGCCGAATGCTGGTCCACGAAGACTACTGCTGCGTCACTTTCGTAGACGATGAAGCTGCGAAACATCTGCCGCAGCGGGCTGCCACCAAGCACGTGACCGCCCGATCCCTCGAGGGCTTCAGCGTTTTCGACCGGCACGGCGTCGTCGAGCAAGCCGGGCACGGGACCGCTGTCATGCGCGCCGACGGGCATGGGCCGCCAGTCACCCACGGGGACCGAGGCGGCGATCTGGCCAATTGCCAGCCGAACGGCTTCTTCGACCGCGCGCTCCGCGCCAAGGCGATCGCGAAACCGCACCTCAAGCTTGGCGGGATGGACATTCACATCCACGTCAGCCGGAGCCGTGCCGATGGTGAGCAACAGGGAGGGACGATCGCCTGGATGAATGGCGGCGCGATACCCCGCTTCCGCCGCGCGAACCAGGAAGGGATCGCGGAACGGCCGGCCATTGACGAACAGCTGCACCCGGCGGCCACTGGGCCGCGCGTCACCAGGCCGCTGGGCAAAGCCGTCCACGCGGAATCCGCCAACCGCATGCCCTACCTGTACCAGCGTTCCCGCCACCTCAGTGCCCCACACCGCAGCGAGTCGCTGGCCGGAATCGTGGCCGGCGGGCACGAAGAGTCGCCGTACGTTATCGACCTCGAGCTCGAAGCCAACGGCGGGATAGGTAAGGGCGAGCGTGGCGACGACATCAGTGATGGCGCGGGTCTCGCTCGCGACGGAGCGGAGAAACTTGCGGCGCGCCGGTGTGTTGAAAAAGAGACTCCGCACGGTAACCGTGGTGCCTCGTGTGCGCGAGGCCGCCACGACACCTTCGATCCGCCCACCGCTGACACGCACCTCTGTTGCTTCGGCCTCGCCGGTTGCGGTGAGCAGGGCAAACCGAGACACCGACGCGATGGCTGGCAGGGCCTCGCCCCGAAAGCCGAATGTGCTGACGCCTATCAGGTCTGCTGCGCTCTGGATCTTGCTGGTGGCGTGGCGGTCAAGCGCGAGGAGCGCGTCGTCGCGATCCATGCCGGCACCGTCGTCCGCTACCTCGATCAGGGTCTTGCCGCCCTGCTCCGCCCTGATCCGCACCATGC
Source organism: Gemmatimonadales bacterium (assembly GCA_035692845.1). GTDB lineage: Bacteria > Gemmatimonadota > Gemmatimonadetes > Gemmatimonadales > GWC2-71-9 > CAMLHP01. Next base: position 530 of record DASSHL010000313.1, on the reverse strand, counting down.
TGGCGCCGGCGTCAAGCGCGTTCTCCGCGAGTTCCTTGACCACGCTCGCCGGACGCTCGACCACCTCACCCGCGGCGATCTGGTCCGCCACCGCGTCTGGCAGGATGCGTATCCGGCGACTCATGGCCTGAATTTACTCGTCAATCCGCGCCACCATGGTGGCAGGCAACCAGCCCGACTTGCCGGCGGCATTCACCAGCCACCAGCCGCCTTGCTGCCGCTCGAGCCCGACCGATTGCGCCGCGGTCAGGTTACTCACCTCTGGTGCGCGCCCGTGCGGCGACACGCGAATCGGCGCATCGGCCACCACGATGCCGATAGCTCGGTCATATCGCGCTGCTACAATGCCCGCCGCCGCCGCAACGAGGAGGGCGGCCGACATCGCCAACGCTGACCGCAGTCGGAAGCGCCGGTGATCCGCAAAAATGAAGGTCCACGCGAGCAGCCAGAGGCCTAGCGCCGAAAGCGCGAGCTCTTCCGGAGTCAATGGCGATACCCAGGTCACGCTGCGTGACCAGGCGTCCGGTCCG
>DASSHL010000312.1:0-5093 GCA_035692845.1 Gemmatimonadales bacterium | reverse complement strand
TCGGCCTCCCGCCCGGCGGTGGCGGCATTCTCTTCGGGGCAGCCGACGCCTGCCAGGCCGCCACCGATATCCAGCTCGATCCCGAGACCCGGGTGCTTACGCCGCCACTGCACATTTACATCGCGCCGCGTTTCCTGCCTGACCTTCCGGAGACCCAGGCGTGCTTCAACATCGTGGCCATCCACGAGCTGGGACACGCGCTCGGCATCCTGCGACACTCATCCAACCCGCTCGACATCATGTTCTCCAATCCCGCCGTGCCGCTGCCGAGCGAGCGGGACCGGAACACCGTTCAGGTCATGTATCATTGGCCCATGAACGTGACAGTCACCCCATGAGGATGCCCTGAATCCGCCGCCATCGCCCGACCGCCGAGCCGACGCCCTTCGCTACCACGAGGAAGGGCGACCGGGAAAGATCCAGGTCGTAGCCACCAAGCCGACCCAGAACCAGCGTGATCTCTCACTCGCCTATACGCCGGGCGTGGCGGAGCCGTGCCTGGCCATCCGCGACCGGCCGGAGGACGTCTACCGCTACACCGCCAAGGGCAACCTGGTGGCCGTCGTATCGAATGGGACCGCTGTGCTGGGCCTCGGCAACATCGGCCCCATGGCCGGCAAGCCGGTCATGGAAGGCAAGGGCGTGCTCTTCAAGACCTTCGCGGATCTCGACGTCTTCGACCTGGAGATCAACGCGCCCGATCCCGAGGACATCATCCGCTTCTGCCAGATGCTGGAGCCGGCCGTCGGCGGGATCAACCTCGAGGACATCAAGTCGCCGGACTGCTTCATTGTCGAGGAACGTCTTCGGGAAACGCTCTCCATCCCGGTCTTCCACGATGACCAGCACGGCACGGCCATCATCTCCGGCGCCGCGCTGCTCAACGCGCTCGAGGTCACTGGCCGGGATATCGCCGAGGTGCGCGTGGTGTTCGTGGGTGCCGGGGCAGCCGCCATCGCCACCGCGGAGCACTACGTGCGGCTGGGCGTGCAGCGCAAGAACGTGTTCATGTGCGACCAGCATGGCGTGATCCGGCCCGGGCGGGAGAAAGTGGATCCGTACAAGGCGCGGTTTGCCAATCCCGATGCGCCGGCCACCGTGCAGGAGGCCTTTGAGGGCGCGGACGTGTTCGTGGGGCTCTCCGCGGCAGGGGCTGTCACTCCCGACCTGATCAAGCGGATGGCGCCTGATCCCATTGTCTTCGCGCTGGCCAACCCGACGCCGGAGATCATGCCGGACCTGGTGCGCGAGGTCCGACCGGACGCGGTGATCGCCACCGGGCGTACCGATTATCCCAACCAGGTCAACAATGTGCTGGGATTCCCCTTCATCTTCCGGGGCGCGCTGGACGTGCGAGCGCATGCCATCAATGAAGAGATGAAGATGGCGGCCACGCGAGCGCTCGCCGCGCTCGCGCGGGATGACGTGCCGGAAGTGGTGCTGCGGGCCTACAATCTTCCGTCGCTTCGCTTTGGCCGGGAATATCTGATACCGAAACCGTTTGACCCGCGGGTGCTCCTCTGGGTAGCGCCCGCAGTAGCATGGGCGGCGATCCACTCGGGCGCGGCCACCGAGCTGCTCGACCTCGATGAGTATCGCTCGCATCTCGAGACGCGCCTGGGCCATGGCCGAGCCGTGATGCGGGGCCTGATGAACCGGGCCGCGGCCAATCCGCAGCGGGTGGCGATGACCGATGCGGACGACCCGCGCGTCATGCGAGCCGCGCGCATCCTGGCAGATGATGGCATTGCCAACCCGGTGCTCATCGGCGAGCAGAAAGCCATCGAGGCTGCCGCAGAGGAGGCCGAGGTAGAGCTGGACGGGCTCCCGATCGTGGATCCGGCGACGTCAGACCGGTTACAGCACTACGCCGAGCGCTTCTGGGCGCGGCGGCAGCGACGCGGGGTCACGCGACAGGAGGCGGAGCACCGGCTCCGGCAACCGGAATACTTTGGCGCCATGATGGTCGCAGAGGGCGACGCTGACGCCGTGGTCGTCGGCGAAAACCAGCACTATCCTCGGGCTATCCGGCCGGCCATCGAGGCGGTCGGTGCCTCGCCCGATGCAGCCCTTGCGGGCATCTACATGATGGTGACGCCCGGCGGCGAGGTGCTTTTCTTCGCCGACTGTACCGTCAACATCGATCCGGATGCGGAGCGGCTGGCCCAGATTGCCATTGCGGCGGCGGAATATGTGACGTCGCTGGGCATCGAGCCCCGCGTGGCCATGCTCTCCTTCAGCAACTTCGGATCGGTGCGGCACCCCAGCCAGCAGAAGGTGGCGGACGCCGTGGACCGTCTCCATCGGCTGCGGCCCAACCTCAAGCTGGATGGGGAGATGCAGGCCGACACGGCGGTGCTGGAGTCGCTGCTGCAGAAGCGTTATCCCTTCAGCCGGTTGCAGGGACCGGCCAACGTGCTGATTTTTCCTGACCTGGACGCGGCCAACATCTGCTACAAGCTGCTTGGCCGTCTCGGGGGCGCCCACGCGATCGGTCCCATCCTGGTGGGACTGGCTGCCCCCATTCACGTTCTGGAGCGCGATTCCGGCGTGGATGATATCGTCAACATGAGCGTGATTGCCGCGGTGGACGCGCTGGAGCGCGGCCGCGACTCCCGTCACGCCTCCGCCCGTCAAAGACCGTGAAGGAGCTTATGTCCACCGAGCGCACCGCTGTTCGTCCCGAAGCCACCTCTCAGGCGCGGCATGGTATTTCCGCCCAGACCATCCACGCCAACCTGATCGAGCCGGAACTGGTGGAGCACGCGCTTCGCCGGCACGAAGGCCGCCTGAGCGACCATGGCGCCTTCACCGCCGAGACGGCGCCCCATACCGGCCGCTCGGCCAAGGACAAGTTCCTGGTGGACGAGCCCTCGACCAGCGCGGACATCTGGTGGGACAAGAACGCCCGGATGACGCCGGACCACTTCGATCGGCTGCACGCGGACGTCAAGGCGTACCTCAGCGATGCCGAACTGTTCGTGCAGGACCTCTACGGCGGCGCTGACCCGGCCAGTCGGCTGCCGGTGCGCTTCTACACGCCGAGCGCGTGGCACGCACTCTTCGTCCGCAACATGTTCATCCGGCCCGAGCGTGCTGAGCTGGCCGGCTTCGAGCCCCGGTTCACGGTACTGCATGCGCCCGAATTCCAGGCAAGCCCGGACAAGCATGGCTGCCGCACGCCCACCGTCATCGCCATCAACTTTGCCAAGCAGCTCGTGATCATCGCCGGCACCCGCTACGCCGGCGAGATGAAGAAATCGATCTTCACCATCCTCAACTACCTCATGCCCAAACAGGGCATCCTCGGCATGCACTGCTCGGCCAACATCGGCGCGGATGGGGACACCGCCGTCTTCTTCGGCCTCTCCGGGACCGGCAAGACGACGCTGTCAGCCAATCCCGAGCGGCAGCTGATCGGCGATGATGAGCACGGCTGGAGCGACACCGGGGTCTTCAACTTCGAGGGCGGGTGCTACGCCAAGGTCATCAAGCTCAAGGCGGAGACCGAGCCGGAGATCTGGGGTGCGACGCGCCGCTTCGGCACCGTGCTCGAGAATGTCACGCTCGATCCGGTGACGCGGTCAATCGACTATGACTCGGATGCACTCACCGAGAATACCCGTGCCTGCTATCCCATTCACTTCATTGCCAATCACGCGCCGGGCGGCCGGGGCGGCATACCGAAGAACATTATCCTGCTGACGGCAGATGCCTACGGCGTCATGCCGCCCATCGCCCGGCTCACGCCGGAGCAGGCGATGTACCACTTCCTCTCCGGCTACACCGCCAAGGTCGCGGGCACCGAGCGCGGCGTGACCGAGCCCACCGCCACGTTCTCGGCGTGCTTCGGCGCGCCGTTCCTGCCGTTGCCGCCGGGCGTTTACGCGAGGATGCTGGGCGAAAAGATCGCAAAGCATAATGTGCGGGTCTGGCTGGTAAACACCGGCTGGACCGGCGGCCCCTTCGGCACCGGGAGCCGGATGAAGCTGAGCCACACGCGGGCCATGGTGCGCGCGGCCCTGAGCGGCGCGCTCGACAGCGTGAGCTACAAGAAGGATCCGGTGTTCGGCATCGAGGTGCCCACCACGGTGGCGGACGTGCCAAGCACGGTGCTCGACCCCCGAAGCACCTGGAGCGACGGCTCCGCCTATGATGCGCAGGCGAAGAAGCTGGCCGGCATGTTCCGCGACAACTTCAAGCAGTTCAAGGATGTGCCGGATGCAGTGCGGAGTGCGGGACCCACGGCCTGAGGCCGCAGGACTCGGGACGTGAGACGCATGACCCGCATCTCGCGTCTCGCGTCCGGCGTCCACTAGCATGACTCGCCCTGACCCGGATGTGATTCGCGACCCGCTCTGGGACAACATCCGCCTGGACGCCGCTGCACTGGCCGTGCTCGACACGCCGCCGGTGCAGCGGCTTCGTTATATCCGGCAGCTGGGCCACGCCTTCCTGGTCTATCCCGGCGCCACGCACACGCGATTCGAGCATGCGCTCGGTGCCTATCACCTGACCTGCCGGGCGCTCGGCTCGCTTGCAGACCGCGGCGAGCTGGACAGCGTGCCCGAGGACGAACGCGTCGCGGTCCGGCTGGCAGCGCTGCTCCACGATATCGGACATTATCCCTTTTCCCATGCGCTCGAGGAAGCGGGCTTCCCGTCACACGAAGCGCAGGGCGTGTCACTGCTGCCCAAGGGCGAGCTTGGTGTCGTGCTCCGCAGCATCGGCGGAGACGGCCTGGCAGAGCGAATCGGCGCCCTTATCCGGGGCCGGAGCCCGAGCCCGCTCCAGGGCCTGATCAGTGGCAGTCTCGACCTCGACAAGATTGATTACCTGAGCCGGGACGCGCGCATGTGCGGCGTGCCGTACGGTACCGTCGATGTCGACCGGCTGCTGGCGGCCATCACCGTGGTGGATGGAACGGCCCGCCGCGAGATGGGCGTGCACGAGAAGGGCGTGAGCGCGCTCGAGTCGCTGCTCTTTGCCAAGTACCAGATGTACCGCAACGTGTACTGGCACCACGCGGTGCGTTCGGCCACCTGCATGTTCAAGCGCGCGGCGCGGGGCGCGGTGCTGGCCGGTGTGCTGGA
>DASSHL010000311.1:0-5172 GCA_035692845.1 Gemmatimonadales bacterium | reverse complement strand
CGCGCCGCCTCTTCACTCGAGAAGGTCGCCTCATGGATCAGCAGGTCGGCGCCGTGCGAGACTGCTCGCACCCCATCGCACGGCCGCGTATCACCGCTGTAGACCACCGTCCGGCCCGGCCGAGTGGGGCCGACCAGCTGCCACGGATGAACGACGCGTCCGTCCTCGAGCGTCACCGACTGGCCCTTGTGGATCCGCCCCCAGAGCGGGCCCTCGGGAATGCCGAGGTCGCGCGCCTTCTCGGGATCGAACCGCCCCAGGCGCTCATGCTCTGCCAGCGCCCAGCCGATCGTGTCCGCGCGATGAATCGTCTCGAAGGTGACCAGGTCGTAATCCTTCCGGGAGAGCGTGTCGCCAGGGCGCACCTCGACGATCTCCACCGGAAACTTGTTCCGCTCGATGCCCATCGCGATCACGCCGCCCAGTATCCGTTCCGCACCCTTCGGGCCGTAGAGCGTCACCGGCTCGGTCCGGTCCATGAGCCCCATGGTGCGCAGGAGGCCGGTCACCCCCAGCACATGATCGCCATGGAAATGGGTGAAGAAGATTTCCCGGAAGGAAAAGCTTGCCCCGTATCGCATCATCTGCCGCTGGGTTCCCTCGCCACAGTCGAACAGCAGCGTCTCGCCCTCACGCTGCAGCGCGATGGCGGAAACGTTACGCTCGACGGACGGGCACGCAGCACCGGTGCCGAGGAAGGTGAGGGAGAGACTCATGACGTGGGCGGCGAGACGGCTGGACGGCTGGACAGCTGGTGATGGACGCGAGACGCGCGGCACGGGCCGCAGCGAGCGAGCTGTGCCGCCAAAGGGCGCGTCAGTGAGCGGCAGTCCGGATTACCAATTTGCCCGCCGGAGCGAACTGCAGCGCCCGGCGGCGGCGCAGTCGCGAGCGAAGGCATCAGAAAATCTTCACGGTGATCGGGATCTTGCCCGGATTCTGCTTGATGACCTGCATCACCGAGTCGAGTTGCGCCGTCATCCTGGTGAGATTGTTATAGAGCGCGCTGTCCGACGCCAGCTTGCCGAACGTCCCCTTCCCCGCCTGAATGTCAGTGAGGATGGCGTTCAGCTTGTCGCCCGTCACGGTCAGGTTCTTCGACATGGCCGAGAGGTTCCGCACCAGGCTGTCGCTTCCCGCCAGCGCCCGCTGCAGGCCCGGATTGGCCAGCGTGGAATCGAGCCGGGCGCCGAGCTGGCGGAACTCGGCCATCGTCCGCGTAAGCTCCGCCGAGGGGCCCTTGTTGGGGTTGCTGTAGAGCGCCATCGTCTGCTGGGCCGCATCCAGCGTCTTCTGGAGACTCACCATCGTCGTGCGGATCTGCCTCGTCATCTCCGGATCCACCAGCCCCTGCACTCCCGCCATGACGCTGTCGGCCCGCGCGGCGAGCTTGCTGGCGATGTCGGTGAATCCCGCCTCATTCGAGCCAAGGATCGTGTCACCCTTGCCCAGCAGCGCACTCGATGCGCCCGGGGTGAGGTCCACCGCCGCGTCACCCGCCGCGAGGCTCAGCGTGATGATCTTGGCGCTCGCGTCCTTCTTCATCTGGACCTTGGGATCCACCGCCACATTGACGATCACCTTGCCGGGATGCATGAACTCGATGCTCTGCACCTTCCCCAGCTCGTACCCGGAAATCTTGACCGCCGAGGCTTCCTTCAGATTGCCGATGTTGGCGAACTGTATATGGACCAGGTCGCCCGCGTTGAACGTCCTGCCCCGGAGCCACATCGTGCCGGCCACGAAGATGACGACCGCCAGCAGCACGATGGTCCCGACGGTGACTTCACGCTTGTAGTGGAGATCCATTCATTCCGCCCGCTCGGCAAAGGTCGAGGCCTGGAAGTCCCGCTCCAGAAATTCGCGTACCTTGGGATCCTTCGAGGCCAGAAACTCGTCCTGGGTCCCTTCCATCACGATGCGGCCGTTGCTCAGGAGCGCCAGTCGGTCCGCGACCCGGAAGGCCCCGCGCACGTCATGCGTCACCATCACGCTGGTGACCCCCAGCTCCTGGTCGAGCCGCTTCACCAGCCCGTCAATGATGTCGGAGTTGACCGGATCCAGTCCCGACGTCGGCTCGTCATACAGCAGGTACTTTGGCGCGCCCACGATGGCGCGCGCGATCCCCACGCGCTTCCGCATCCCGCCCGACAATTCAGCGGGGAATTTTTCCATCACGTCCGGCGGCAGGTTCACCAGCTCGATGCAGCGTGCCACCGCCTGCCGGGCATACTCCTCATCATCGTACTTGGCAGTATCCGAGATGCCGAGGCGCACGTTCTCGAAGACGTTGTCGGAATCGAAGAGCGCGCCGTTCTGGAAGACGTAGCCGATCTTGTATCGCAACTGCCGCAGCTGCTCCCGGCGCAGCTTCGGCACCTCCAGGCCATCCACGATCACCTGGCCGCGATCGGGCTTGATGAGCCCGATGATATGCTTGAGCAGGACGCTCTTGCCCGTGCCCGATGGCCCCAGCAGCGCAACCGTCTCGCCGTCGCCCACGGTGAAGTTGACCCCGTCGAGAACGATCAGGTCGCCGAAGCGCTTGGAGACGTTCCGGAGCTCGATCATTGGTGCAGCAGCAGCTTGGCCAGCAGGGTATCCAGCAGCAGGATGAGCACCGAGCTGCTCACCACCGCGCCGGTCGTGGCACGGCCCACGCCTTCCGCGCCCTGGCCCGTGTTGAATCCCATGTAACAGGGAATGAACGTGATCGACGCCGCAAAGAAGAACGCCTTGATCAGCGAATAGTACGCGTCGAAGGGCCGGTAGAATGCCTGCGCACCATAGGCAAAGTCGGCGTTGGTCACCGGCATCACCTGGCTCGCTGCGAGCCACCCCGTGGCCACCCCGATCACATTGGCAAAGACCACCAGCACCGGGATCATCACCAGCCCCGCCACCACCTTCGGCACCAGCAGGTGCGACGCCGGTGACCGGCCCAGGCTCTCCAGCGCATCGATCTGCTCCGTCACCCGCATGGTGCCAATCTCGGCGGCGTACCGCGCGCCAATGCGGCCGGCGAGAATGAGGCCGGTAAGCACCGGACCCAGCTCGAGAATGATGGACTGCGTCACCAGCGTCCCCACCACGAACCAGGGCAGGTTGCCCTGGAACTGATAGCCCGCCTGCAGGGCCGTCACCGCACCGGCGAAGGACGAGACCAGGAGCACGATGAAGAGACTCCCGACCCCGATATTCCACGCTTCGTCCATGGCGCGTGGCAGCCAGATCTTCACTTCCCGGAGGCCGCGGAAGAACTCGCCGATCAGGATGCTGACCCGCCCCACATGCGCCATTCCGGTCAGGACGGCGCGCCCGGTCACGCGGCGGAGGTCGAATCGTTGAGTGGAAGCGGTCATGGCGTAGTATCTTGCCGCACCATGGCACGTAAGTCCAGTCTCCATGCGCCGCTAGACGCGGCCGCCTTTCGCCGTCGCCTCATGCGCTGGTTCCGGCGGCATGGGCGCGACCTGCCCTGGCGCCACACCCGGGATCCGTACCGGATACTCGTGTCGGAAGTGATGCTGCAGCAAACCCAGGTCTCGAGGGTCGAGGGCTACTACGACCGCTTCCTCAGGAGCTATCCCACCCTGCACCATCTGGCCGCCGCGCCGCCCGCTGCCGTCCGCGAGAGTTGGGACGGCCTCGGCTACTACCGGCGCGCCGCCAACCTGCAGAAGCTGGCACGCCAGGTAGTGGGCGAGCTCGGCGGCGTCATGCCGGCCGATCCCGCCCAGCTGAGGCAGCTGCCCGGCGTCGGTCGCTACACCGCCGGCGCCGTCGCAAGTTTCGCCTTCGAACGCCGCACCGCCGCGGTGGACACCAACGTGGCTCGCGTCATCCGCCGCGCTTTTCATCCGCGTACCAGGTCCGAGAAGCGCCTCTGGGACACAGCCGAGGCCCTGCTCCCCCGCCGCGGCCGGGACGCCTGGACCTTCAACCAGGCCATCATGGAACTGGGCGCACTCGTCTGCACGGCGCGGGTGGCGCGGTGTGGGGAGTGCCCAGTGAGGGCAGAATGCCGGACAGGCCGTCGGTCATCGGTCATCGGTCGTCAGGCGACTGACGACTGACGACCGCTCCCCTGTGCGCCCACCCCTCCGTCCCTCGTCCCATCCCGCATGACATCAGCCTTCACCAACCCCGCCACATGGGGACGCACCAGGACCCGGACCATCGGCGGCATTGCCGTCACCGAGTTCACCCAGCCGCCCAACCAGCGGTTGCCCTGGCATGTGCACGACAATGCCAGCATCTGTTTCGTGCTGGCAGGTTCCTACACGGAGCAGATTGGGGCTGCCGAACACGAATGTCCGCCGCACTCGGTGATATACAAGCCGCCGTCCGAGCGACACTCCGACCGCTTCGGCTCGACGGGTGGAACATGCCTGCTGATGGAGGTCGCATCGGAACGCTTGTCGGTAATGGACGACTCAGCATCCTGGACACACCGGCCCATCCTTGCACGTAACGCACAACTTGTCGCGGCCGGCCATCGGCTCTACGGCGAATTCTCGCGCCAGGACGCCTTCTCACCGCTGGTTGTGGAAGGCCTCATGCTGGAAATTCTCGGTGAGGCAGCGCGAGTGCACGCCGGCAGGACCGACACGAAACAACCAGCGTGGCTCGCACGGGTTCGAGAACTCCTTCACGATTGCCACGGCGGGCCACTCACGCTTTCGCTCGTGGCCCGCGAGGTCGGCGTCCATCCTGCCCATCTCGCCCGCACCTTCCGTCAGCGCGTCGGATGCTCCATCGGAGAGTACGTGCGGCGCCTGCGCATCGACCGCGCCAGCCAGGAGCTGCTGGAAACCAGTACGCCAATCGCTGAGATCGCCCTCAGCGCCGGCTTCTTTGACCAGAGCCACTTCTCGAAAGCCTTCCGCCAGCAGACCGGCATGAGCCCTGCGCGGTTTCGCGCTACAGGCAGCAACGCAACGCTGGTACCGGAACGCAGCTGACATCCTAGAACGGGACGCAGGGTGGAGTTAGAGTAGCTGAGCGCGCTAGTAGCTCATAGCTCACAGCTCATAGCGAGCGGATCGCCGCGCCGGAGGGCGCGTCAGTGAGCGGCAACCCGGATTTCCAGCCCTGGCATCTGAGCGAACTGCAGCGCCCGGAGGCGTGGCGGCCGCGAGCAACCGCTACCGTTGGAGAGATCGGTGCAGA
>DASSHL010000310.1:0-4282 GCA_035692845.1 Gemmatimonadales bacterium | reverse complement strand
CGGAGCGAACCTGCTCCAGCCAGAGGTAGGGGTCGTCGGCCGCGGCGGGAAGGCTGGATGCGCTGCCCTGCCCGAAGGCGGGCGCGGTGAGACCAGAGAGCAGGAGGAAGGAAGCCAGCGTGCGATGCATGATCATGTCCGGAATGGGGAGGCGTGGCGGAAGTTCGTGCGGGGTAGGAGGAGCGTCAAGCGTCGCGGGTCAGGGGACGCGGGACGCGGACCTCCCCCGAACGTCACCCCGACGAAAGTCGGGGGTCCAGGCCGAAATGCCGGCAAATGAAGACGAAATGCCCTTGTCGCAAGCATCGCGCTCTAGACCCCCTAAATTCACAAACGAAGTGCAACACCTTGAGGCTAAGGTGTTGGCATGGGACGCTCCTATACGCAGTTCACTCTCGAGGAACGGTGCACGGTGGCCCGTCTGCAAGCCACCGGACACTCGCTCCGCCAAATCGCGGCAGCTCTGGGTCGCGCGCCATCAAGTGTCGCGCGGGAAGTGACGCGGAACTCGGGCCGCCAAGTGGGCTACCAGCCGGGCTATGCTCACCAGCAGGCCCACGCTCGGCGCTGGTATGGCTTGCGCCTGGAGCGGGATGCGTCCCTCCGCGAGGCGGTGCTGGACCGGCTCAAGGCCGGCTGGTCACCCGCGCAGGTGGCGGGGCGGCTGGCGCGGGAAGCGGGGCACCCGGTGCTCAGCCACGAGACGATCTACCGCTTCATTGATGCCCAGATCCGCCGCACCCAGGACTACGACTGGCGCCACTACCTGCCCCGCGCCAAGAGTCGCCGCGGGTGGCGCCGGCGCAAGGGCGGCTCGCCCGCCGAACACATGGCCGGCCGGGTGTCGATCGCCGAGCGGCCCGCCGCCATTGCCACGCGGGCCGCGCCCGGCCACTGGGAGGCGGATCTCATGCTGTTTGCGCGGCCGAAGCAGGGAGTGCTGGTCACCCACGAGCGCCAGTCACGGCTCCTCTGGGTCCGACACCAATCCACCAAGGCCGCTGCCTCCGTGGCCCAAGCACTCGGGGGCTTCTTCCGCCAGCTGCCGGCGGCCCTCCGCCACACGGTGACCTTCGACAACGGCACCGAATTCGCCCAGCATCAGCAACTCCGGGCCCTCGCCATCGACACCTATTTCTGTGATCCGCATGCGCCGTGGCAGAAAGGCGGCATTGAGAACGCCATCGGACGCCTGCGCCGGCAACTGCCGCGCAAGACGGACCTCCGCACCGTAACGCCCGCCGCCCTGCGCGCCATGGTCGCCCGCTATAATCACACCCCGCGCGCCTGCCTCGGCTTTCAGACACCCGCCGAGGTCTTTCACGCTCACCTGTTGCACTTCAATTGTGACTCCACCCCCCGACTTTCGTCGGGGTGACGAACGGGATGGTGCCGAGCTCACAGCTCGCAGCTCACAGCTCACAGCTAGATTGCAACACTCCCTCCCTATCAACGGAGCCCATCACCCCATGCCTCCCCGTCCCTACATCCTCTTGGAAGCAACCTGGGACGATGTAACCAGTGCATCATACGAAGTTGCCATCCTGCCCTGGGGCGCCACCGAGGCGCACAATCGCCACCTGCCGTATGGCACGGACAACATCGAAGCCGAGGCGGTCGCGATCCGCGCCGCTGGCGAGGCTTGGAAGCAAGGGGCTCGCGTCGTGGTCCTGCCGACCGTGCCGTTCGGGGTGCAGACAGGACAGCGGGAAATCCCGCTCTGCCTCAACATGAATCCGAGCACGCAGATGGCGGTGATACGGGACCTGCTCCCTGCCCTCTCGATGCATGGCGTGCGGAAGCTGCTCATCCTGAATGGTCATGGCGGGAACGACTTCCGGCAGATCATTCGGGAGCTGCAGCCGGAGGCGGGGCTACTGCTGTGCCAGGCCAACTGGTATAGCGCGGTGAAGCCGGGGCCCTACTTCGATGAGCCTGGCGATCACGCCGGCGAACTCGAAACGAGCGTCATGCAGCACGTGGCGCCGGACCTGGTCCGGCCGCTCTCGACCGCTGGGCCCGGCAGTGCCCGTCCTTTCACTATCGAAGCCCTCCGTGATGGCTCGGCGTGGACGCCGAGGCATTGGATTGACGTGACGGACGACACAGGCGTCGGCAACCCTGCGGCAGCGTCAGCCGAAAAGGGGAAGCGCTTCGTGGCGGCGGTAGTGGAGTGGCTCAGCGATTTCCTGGTGGAGCTGGCGGCGGCGGATCCCGGGCGCCTGCACGACGTACGGAGCGACGCCTGAAGAATGCCGTACGGGCGGCGCTCAGCGCCGCCCCTCCCTCTCCGAATTCACGAAAGCACGAAAGCGCGCTCAGGCTTTGGGGCTCAGGCCATGCTCACTTCTGACGTACGACATATGACTTACGACTCGTTTCGTGCTTTCGTGGTTTCGTGTGAGGCAGTCTACTGGATGCTAGGTGTCACCGCGTCGCTGGCCCTTGTTACCCCGGTTCATGCCCAGTCCGACAGTGCCCGCATCGTCCAGCTGGAGCAGGAGTGGCTCGGTGCGCGGGATACCGTCACATTGGACCGGATACTCGATTCCACTTTCGTCCACGTGACGCCGCAAGGCGCCTTTCTCGACAAGCGTGAGCATGTCACGTGGATGGCGTCGCACTGGCCGCCAGCGGATCGCGTGGCCCGCTTCGAGCGGCTGGACGTGCGAATCTACGGCTCCGCCGCCATCGTCACCGGCACCGTGTCCGCACGGATCGGCAACGTGGCACCACGGCGGACTGCATTCACCGACGTGTTCATCGAACGGCGGAACGGATGGAAGGCAGTGAGTGCAGAGGAGACAGTGCTGCGCTGATTGAGCAGTCGATGGTCAAGGGTCAACGGAGGGAGTGATGCCGATGCGCCGGTTCAATGGAGTCCTCGTCCTCAGCCTGCTTGCGGCATGCACCGGTGGCGATCGCTCGTCCGGTCCACCCACCATCCAGGCGGTTGCCGACATGGTGTACGGTGCGGACACGGGCACGGTGACGTTTGGCGACATCCGGCGCCTCGCGGTGGACGCATCGGGCCGTCTGTACGCGCCGGATGGCCAGGATGCCGTCATCCGGGTCTTCGACTCGCTCGGCACGCTGGTCCGGTCCATCGGGCGGCGGGGCCAAGGGCCAGGGGAATTTTCCCTGCTGCTCGGCGTCGCGACGGGGCCGAAGGGTCACCTCTTCGCCTATGACGCCCAGTTGTTCCGGATCACTGAGCTCGACACCAGTGGTGCGGTTCTGGCGGCGTACACGCTCCCGGTGCAGTCCTTCGGCTTCCTCTGGGAAGGCGGAATCGATTCTGCGGGACGACTCCTTGACCGTCAGACAATTCGATCTGATTCAGGCTTCACCCAAATCCTTCGGCGCGTTGTCCTCCCAACCGGTGTCATCGATACCATGCCGTTTCCGAAGTGCGACCTGCTCCCGCACAGGTCATTCGCCTTCCCTCACGGCTTCATGTCCGTGCCGTACGCTGCCCGCGGCATTACCTGGCTGGACCCCTCAGGAAGCATCTGGTGCGCCAACACCGACCGCGCCGTGGCGCATCGCGCTCCATTCGGTGCCGCAGTCCCTGTGGATTCCTTCGTGAGCACCGCGACATCACAGCGGGTGACGCCTGAGGAGAGGGCCAAGGCAATCGCGGACGCCGAGAAGTTCAAGAAGCGCGCGGGCGATGCCAATCTCGACTATGGCATGATTCCGGACGTGAAAGCCGTCCTGCAGGGCCTGAACCGCGACGCAGAAGGCCGCCTGTGGATGCAACTAGTGGATTCAGTCGGTCCCGTTCTGCATGTCTTCAATCCTGACGGCCGGTGGATAGCGCGGGTACGGCTCGATCATGAGCCTGCCGAGTATCATCATCTGGCCTTCCATGGAAGCCATGTCTACGCCGTTGGCACTGACTCTCTTGGTGCGCCGGTCGTGTATCGATTCAGGGTGGATCTGCCGTGACAGGCCGGCACCTCGGCATCACCATGGCAGGCGTCGCCGGCCTCGGCGCCGTGCTGTTGTCACTGCCCGCGCGACAGGTGCCCGTGCCCGAACCACCGCCGCACGGCGCGCCATTCGTGTGGAACCAGGACTCGCTCTGGCGAGCACTGGAAACGCAGTACGTCGCCCTCCGGACAGCAGGATGCTCCGATGCGGAGGGCCCAGCCGGCCTGGCAAGTGTGAGCACCCGGCTCGATGCCATCGCCGGTGCCACCCTGCTCCCCGCCGACCCGCAATTCGATTCACTGGAACAGGCGTTCTTTGCGCTCGGCCCCGTGGTGGCAGCGTGTCC
>DASSHL010000309.1:0-8952 GCA_035692845.1 Gemmatimonadales bacterium | reverse complement strand
TGCATGGCGGCATGCTCTATCGCGATGCCTGGGACGTGAAAGGACCGGTTGCCGCCCTGCCGGCGCTCATTGCGCAGCTGGCATTCGGCCGCAACATGTGGGGCATCCGGGCATTGGACCTCATTGCCGTCGCCGGCGCGGCGATTGCGCTTTATCGCGTGGGCGCGCGGTGGACCAGCCGTCCTGCCGCGCTCGCGGCTGCGCTGCTCTGGATCCTGGCCTACGCCGGCACCCGCTTCAATTCCACCGCGCAGCCTGATGGCTTCGGGGCCGTGCTCCTGCTGCTCGCCACGGTGCCGCTCCTGCGCCCGTCACCGCCGCGCATCTGGGCACTTGCGGCGGCCGGTGCGGTGGTCGGCGTCCTGGTGCTGCTCAAGCCGATCTATCTCGCATTCCTGGTGATTCCCATGGTGGCGGCCGCACCGTGGGAAGCTGGCGGCCGCTGGCAGCCGAGCCGCCTGGGCGCGATCGCGGCCGGGCTGCTGCTGCCGATCCTCCTGCTGGTGGGATGGTTCGCGCTGGAGCATGCCCTCGCGCCGTTCCTCGATGGGTACATCAGCTACAACGTGGCGAACAATGGCCCTGGAATCGTGAAGGGCTTTTTCTCCATGCTCGCCAGCGGCACGCTCGCCGACCCCTCCTGGCTGCTCGTCTTCGCATGCGCAATCGCCGGCGCGGTGGTCCTCTGGCCCAGCCAGCGCAGGGCCACCGCGATCCTGGTCGCCTGGACGGTGGCCGCGCTCCTCGTGATTCACATCCAGCGCCCCTACTATCCCTATCGCGCCCATGTGCTCAGTGCACCGCTGACGCTGCTTGCCCTCGCCGCATTCTGGCGTGCCTGGACCCAGGGCTCGGCCAGCCGCTGGCTGTCGCTCGCGGTTGTCGCTGCGCTCGCCGTGGTAGAGGCGCGGACACCGCTGGCGCAGGCAGCGCTCTGGCTGCGGGAAGTTCCTGGACCAGGCACACTCGCGGACTATCGGGATCATTTCGCCTATCTCACCACGACCACAGCCGGTGAGATGCGCACGGTACGGCGGGTCATCAGCCTGACGGGGCCCGATGACCACATTTTCGTCTTCCGGTATCCGTCCATCTACTTCCTCGCCGACCGGCCAGCTGCCAGCCGCTTTGCCGTGGAAGCAGCAATCGGCGGCAGCGCTCCTCCTGACTATCTCAGTGCCGACCTGGATGAGCTGCACCGCGAACTCGTGTCGGCGCCGCCAGCACTGATCATCATGCCCGACCCGGGCACCAGTCCGGATGCCTGCTTCGGATGCTTCGAGCCGCTTTCGCGCATGCCGAAAACTGTTGAGGCGCTGGCGCCAAGCTACCGCCTGGCGAGCCGCGCGGACGGGTTCGCCATCTTCGCGGCTGAGGGCGACGCGCACGCCGGCTCTGCCGCCCGCTGAGCTGCACATGGCGCTGAGGTCCTGGATGCAGCGGGCAACGGGTATTCTGCTCGGTGCTGCCATCGGGGGACTGGCTGCCATCGCCCTCCTCTGGGCTGTGGCCTCCCTGAGCTGGCCATTCGGATTCGACCAGGGCGCGTTCGCGTGGGTTGGCGACGTCATCCTGCGCGGGGGAGTACCCTACCTCGACGCCTTCGACGTAAAGGGACCCATGTCGTTTCTCCCGTCGGCAGCCGTGATGGCGGTGGCAGGGCGAAACTGGTGGGGCATCAGGGTGTTCGATCTCATGCTCGTGAGCGGCATGGTGATCACCATCGTCCAGCTTGGACGGCGCTACTCCAGCTGGACCATCGCAGTGGCCGCCGCGCTTCTCTGGGTGCTCGGTTACGCCAACGCCGGTTATCAGTTCACGGCGCAGCCCGACGGCTGGATGCTGTGGCTGCTGCTCTTTCCGCTTGCGCCGCTCAGTCTGGGCGATGTACCGCTGCGACGGCAATACCTCATGCTCGCTGGTGTCGCCGCAGGACTAGCGGCAATGCTCAAGCCATTCTACGTGATCTTCCTGGTCATACCGCTCGCCCTGGTCTGGCGAAACGAGCGAGAGGACGGCCATCGGTGGGTGCCCTGCGTTCTGGTGCTGATGGCAGCGCTGGCGCCGATTGCCCTCCTGGTGGGCTGGCTGGCACTCCACCACGCCCTGCCGGCTTTCTGGGAGGCGTACGTCCGCTTCAACCTCGTGAAGAACTCGCAGGCGATGTCCGGCGCTGCCTCCGAAGCCCTGTCATATGGCCTGGTCAGGGATGCCTTCGTGCTCCTTTTCCTGCCCCTGGCGCTTGCAGGCGTGGCCGCGCTTCGCACGGAGCATTCACGTGGTGCGCTCGTGTGGGGCCTCTGGCTGGCCCTCGCCCTGCCTCTCGTCCTGGTTCAGCGACCGTACTATCCCTACCGCCTCCTGATCCTCTCGCCGGTGCTGGCGATTCTGGCAGCCGCGGCATTCGGCGCCATCTCTGCTTCCGTCAGGCAGGCGCCATCCTCTCGGGCGGTGAGCACGGTCTTCGGTCTGGCCCTGCTGTCGCTGGGCGGAATCGTGCTCGCCCGGTATCCACTGGGCGAGGGACTGCGCTGGGTGAAGCTGGCCAGTGGACGTCTGTCGGCGGATGACTACTATGCCCGTTACCACCAGCTGAGTGGCACGGCGCTCGACGAACGCCTGGTCTCGCGCCGGCTGGCCGCCATCTCATCACCCGGCGACGTGGTCTTCGCCTGGAACTATCCTGCGGTAGCAGTCCTCGCGAATCGACGGCTCCTGCCCAGGCTGTCCATAGACACACCGACGGAGCCGACTCTTCCAGCGGTGGTGCGCGAGCCCTACCTGGACGAGCTCCGTGCGACCCGCGACAGAACTCCGCCCGACTTCGTGATTGCGGAGGACCGGCTCGGCCGTGAGGGGGCCTGTCTCTCCTGCCTCCCGCCATTCTCCCAGCTGGGCGCAAGCGGTGAAGCCCTGGCGGCGCCGTACCAGCTTGTCTTCCGGAGTGGAACCCTGGTGATGTACCGGCGAGACTGACCCGCTGCGTACCTTTGGGACAAGTGCTCCTGGTCCTATCTTCCAGCCTGCCTCCTTTCTCTAACCTGAAGCCCGATGCGCGCACTCGTAAAAGTTGCTCCCGGCCCCGGAATGGAACTGCGTGATGTGCCCGTGCCGCAATGCGGCCCGAGCGACGTACTCATCCGGGTGCATTACGCCGGTGTCTGCGGCACCGACCTTCACATCTGGGAATGGGATGCGTGGGCCGCCGGGCGGCTCAGGCCTCCGGTCGTGATCGGGCATGAGTTTGCTGGTGAGGTGGCCCAGCTCGGCCGCGAGGCGCAAGCCGCGGGCCTGCTGCAGGTCGGCGACCTGGTGACCGCCGAAGGCCATGTGGTCTGCGGCCACTGCCTGCAGTGCCGCATCGGCCAGAGCCACCTGTGCCGCCGTACGTCCATCATTGGCGTGGATCGCGATGGCGCGTTCGCCGAGTATATCGTCATGCCGGCCTCGAACGTGATGAAGCTTGACGGCATCGCGCCGGAGATCGGCGCCATCATGGATCCCACCGGAAACGCCGTCCACACCGTCCTCGAGGGCGGAATGGCCACTGGTGGCCGGGTGCTGGTCATCGGCTGCGGGCCGATCGGCTGTTTCGCCGTTGGCGTGGCACGAGCTGCCGGAGCCTCGCTCGTGGTCGCCAGCGATCTCAACCCGAAGCGGCTGGAGCTGGCGCGCGCCATGGGCGCGCATGTCACGCTCGATGCACGGAGCGAAGATGTGCCGGCACGGGTGCACGAACTGACCGCCGGCGACGGAGCCGACCTCGTGTGCGAGATGAGCGGCCATCCCGCTGGCCATGCGACGGCATTCGCCTCGGCCCGGCTGGGCGGGCGCATCAACCTGCTTGGCACCCCCAGCCGCAGCACCGAAGTGAACTTTGCGCGCGACGTCATCTTCAAGGGCCTCACGCTGTATGGCGTGACCGGCCGCCGAATGTACGACACCTGGGACGTGATGCGCCGCTTCATCGGCTCGGGTCAGCTCGATCCGCGTCCTGTCATTACCCACCGCTTCCCGCTGGAGCAGATTGCCGAGGCCATTCAGGTGATCAAGGATGGCCAGGCCGGCAAGGTGATCCTGGAGATCGCTGGATGACCATGTCGTCGGGCACAGTCCGTCTTGGAGTACTGACGGACGGTGACGACGTGCCCTTCTGGATGGCCTCCGCACTGCGAGAGCTCCAGGAGCGTGGGCTGGCCGAGGTGGTCCTCATCGTGGAGCGGACCGCAGCCGAGCCGAGTGCGCCGCAGGGCACACGGGTGGGAAGGTGGTGGAAGAATCGGCGGCTGCTGGCCTTTGCGCTGGCCGAGCGCCTCGACCGGCATCGCGGACCGGCGAGCCCGGCGGCCGAATCGCTGCGCGCGATTGCGCCCCACGCGGCCCGCTTGGAAGTCGCGCCCATTCTTGGCCGGTTCACCGACACCCTGAGCGACGAGGACGTGGCCGCGGTGCAGCGCCACGACCTCGACGTGCTCATCCGCCTCGGCTTCCGCATCCTCAAGGGTCCCATCCTGAGCGCGGCCCGGAACGGTGTCTGGTCATTTCACCATGGCGACAACCGCACCAACCGGGGCGGGCCACCAGGCGTGTGGGAGGTGCTCGAGGATCGCCCGGAAACAGGCGTGACGCTGCAACGCCTCAGCAGTGAGCTCGACGGCGGCGAGGTCCTGGCCCGTGGCGTGGGCCGCACCGAGCGCTTCTCCTTCAGTCGAAATGTGGCCTCCCTCTATCCTCGTTCGAGCCGCATGCTGGTGCGATCGGTGGAGCGACTGGCGCGGGGCCAGCCGGCGCGGCAGGCCAGCGCCGGCGAGGGCGAGTGGGATGCCTATCAGCACCGTCTCTACCGCCGGCCTACCAACGGAGAGATCCTCCGCGCCGGCGCCCGGCTGGGCGTGCGCTACACCCGCCAGCGCAGCCGCTGGCGCGGGCGGCAACTGACCTGGTCGATGGCCTGGCACATGGCCGATGAAAAACAGGGCGCGGTGCCCCACGATGTCCTGCACCAGTACCGCGAGCTGCGGCCTCCGGCCGATCGTTTCTGGGCCGACCCGTTCGTGGTTCGCCACGGCGACAACATGTGGATGCTCTTCGAGGAACTGGTCTTCTCGAATCCGGTCGGCCGCATCGCCGCGTGGCAGATGGGGCCCAAGGGTCCGGTCGGTGAGCCCACCGTCGTCCTCGAGCGACCCTACCACCTCTCCTATCCGTTCGTCTTTCAATGGGAGGGACAGTGGTACATGCTGCCGGAATCGCAAGCCGCGCTCCGGCTCGAGCTCTATCGCGCCACCGAGTTCCCGCACAAGTGGGAGCTCGATCGTGTGCTTCTCGACCCATTCAACGGCGTGGATGCCACGCTGCACCAGCACACCGACGGCCGCTGGTACCTCTTCGCCAGCATCGCCGACATCGGCATCACACACGATGAGGAGCTGCACCTGTTTGTCGCGGAAACGCCGTTCGGCCCCTTTACGCCACATCCGGAAAACCCGCTGGTGGCCGATGTCCGTCGCGCCCGCATGGCGGGCCGGCTCTTCCGCCACGGCAGCCGGCTGATCCGGCCAGCGCAGTGTTGCGCCCCGCTCTATGGCTCCGGCATCACGATGCACGTGATCGAGGAACTCTCCCCGGAGGCGTATCGCGAACGGCCGGTCCAGCAGCTTGGCCCCGGCTGGGATTCGCGCTTCCTCGGCCTCCACACCATTAATGCACAGGATGGCCTCTCGGTCATCGACCTGCTCCGGCTCGACCGGATCTCCCGCTGAGCAATGGAATCAACCATGCCAACCGACTCGTCTGCACGCCCCCTCACCGCACGCCTGGAGGCTGATCTCGCCCAGTTCCGCGCCGACGGCGTCTACAAGCGCCTCAACTACCTGACCAGTCCGCAGGGTCCGCGCGTCCAGATGGAGGGCCGTGGCGAAGTCATCATCCTTTCCTCGAACAATTATCTCGGCCTCAGCAACGAGCCGGCCGTGGTGGCCGCGGGGAAGCAGGCGCTGGAGCAGTACGGCGCCGGTACCGCATCGGTCCGCTTCATCTGTGGCACGTTTGATATTCATCGCGAGCTGGAAGCGGCCCTCGCCGGCCTGGTCGGCACCGACGCAAGCCTGAGCTTCGTGAGCTGCTGGAATGCCAACGAGGCGCTGCCCGCATCCGTCCTCGGCGAGGACGACATCGTCATCAGCGACCAGCTCAATCACGCCTCGATCATTGACGGCGTGCGGCTGGCCAAGTCCATCACCAAGTGCCAGTCCGCGGTGTACCGCCACGGCGACCTGGCGCACCTGAAGGAACTGCTCACGGCGAACAAGGACCGGCGCACCCGGATGGTCATCACCGACGGGGTCTTTTCGATGGAAGGCGCCATCGCACCACTGCCGGACCTGATCGAGATCTGCCGGGCTCACGACGCGGTGCTGGTCGTGGATGACTCACACGCCACCGGCGTGCTCGGTCCCAACGGCCGCGGCACGGCGGAACATTTTGGCGTGCATGGCGAGGTCGATATCATCACGTCGACGCTCGGCAAGGCGCTTGGCGGTGCCGCCGGCGGATTCGTCGCCGCGGCGGACGCCGTGTGCGATTACCTCACGCAACGGGCGCGTCCGCAGCTCTTCTCCAACGCGCTCCCCTGCACCGTTGCGGGCAGCGCACTCGCCAGCGTGCGCTTCCTCGAAGCACACCCCGAGCGTGTGCGCACGCTCCGGGAGAACGCCGCGTATTTCCGCGACCAGCTGCTGGCGCTCGGCTTCAAGCCACTGCCCGGCGAGACCCCGATCATTCCTGTCATCCTCGGCGAGACCTCGGCCGCCATCCGGATGAGTGGCATGCTGCTGGATGAGGGCGTGTTCGTCACCGGCTTCGGGTACCCTGTCGTCCCGCAGGGCCAGGCCCGCGTCCGCTGCCAGATTTCCGCCGCCCATTCCCGTGGCGACCTGGATCAGGCGCTGGCCGCATTCCAGAAGGTGGGACGCCAGCTCAGCCTCATCTGACGCGCTGGCCCCCTCCTTGCACCTTCCCGGTTGAACGCGGGGCGCATTCGCCGCCCCGCGGGTTCCCAAAGCCTTATCTGAAAACAAGTTAGTTCCCAGCGGGGCACCTTCGGGAGCCCTCGCGATTTCCAACGGCCCCTGCGCAATTCCACGGCATGGGCGGCACTTTCGAGGGAGACTGGTGCGATGAGCCGGCTAAGCCGCAGCATTTCAATGTTCGCACTCCTGACGGCCATCAGCGCGACCAGCGCGGCGGCCCAGGACCTGGCGAGCGACAACTTCCGCTGGTATGTCGGCGGCCAGGCTGGCGCCTTCATCTTCCGCACGCCCAACCAGACTCGTGGCGCCATTCCGATGGCGGGCGGCCACTTCCTGATCAAGGCGAGGCGGGGCGGGCTCTACCTGGCCGTGGATGAAGCCTTCAAGAAGAACCAGGTGAGCAGCTACGTGACGTCGTCCGGCTCGACCCAGGACGTCACCTTCACCGATGTCCGCCGCTTCACCTTTGCGCTCATGGCGTTTCCAGTGCGCGGTGCGGCCACGCCCTACTTCGGTGTGGGTGGCGGCATCATGAATGTGGTGAGCCCGAAAGCTGGTGGCTTTGACGATCCCGTCGCCTCCGACCTTGGCAGCAGCGGGTTCGCGACGTTCATGGCGGGACTGCAGTTTCGCGTGGGCGGGGTGAGCGCGTTCGGCCAGTACCAGATCCAGACCATCCCCGGCTTCAAGGCCAACGAGTTCGGCGCCGGCCGCCTCATCAGCGGCACGGTCCATTCCATCTCCGGTGGTGTCCGCGTCAGCCTTGGCGCGGCCCGCGAGGAGATCTGAAGCGGGGCCCAGACGCCCAGGGCGAGCCAGTCTCCACAAATCGGAGTGGCCATTCAACGGCGCGCGTGATCCCCACGCGCGCCGTTGTCGTTACGAGAGGCACTCGTTCCGCGGCATGCACCGTAAGACCCGATGTGCGCATGGGCAGTCCATCGAGCGCGCGCGTGATGCCGAGCGCCATCGTGACCCGCCCCGGACCGGAAGCGAGCAGCCGATCAGCGACTCCCCCGCGTCGCGCGCGCATCACCTCGAGACCTTCCAGCGGCTCGAGTGCACGCAGCAGGACGGCAGCCGCGATGCCTTCCTGCAGGCATACGAGATTGGCGCACCAGTGAATGCCGTAGGAGCGGTAGACGTACCAGGTCCCCGGGGCGCCGTAGATGGCGTCGTTCTGCGCATTCCGGCGGCCCTTCCACGCGTGTGAGGCCGGGTCGTCCACGCCCAGGTAGGCCTCGGTTTCCACGATCCGCGCCGCGGTCAGGGCCTCGCCCAGCCGGGAGACCACCACGCACCCGATCAGCTCACGCGCTACCTCGTCTGCCGGACGCCGGAAAAAGCGAACGGGCAGCGTAGCTGCCCGTCGGTTGCTCATGAAGCTGCCTCGTTGGGCGGCGCGGCGCCGGCCGCGGCTTTCGTCGTTGCCGCCTTCCTTGACCGCGTCCTCGGCTTCGATGCCTTGGCGCTCTTTGTGGCCTTGGTCGTCTTGGCGGCCTTTTTCGCCTTGGGCGCGGCATGCCGCGCCCCTGCCGCCTTGCTCGCCTTACCCGCCTTGCCCGCCTTGCCCGCCTCGACCGGCTTGTCCTCCTCGACCGTCTCGACCGTCTTGCCGGTCATGGAAACCACACCGACCAAGGGAACATCGACCGGGCGCGAGGGCGCCCGCGACCCGCGGCGGAACCGCACGCCGCGCCGGGTGCTCGACGGTGCTGGCTCAGGGGCAGGCTCCGGCGCCGCAGCGCCATTGCCCTCACTGGCCGCCGGCGACGCCGTCTCGGCCGTGCGATACGACGGACGGCGATGCAGGCTGATTTCGTATTCATTTTCGCCGGCGCTCCGCACGTCGGCGATCTCCGCGTCGTTGGCCTGGCGCAGCAGCCGCGGGAACCGCTCGGGATCAAGCAGCTCGTCTTCC